>JAJFMO010000270.1 GCA_020697475.1 Paenibacillaceae bacterium
CGGATTTAGCGAGCAGCATAAGGTGCTGAACGGCGCTTCCGATTTCTTGGAGGAGCTGTTCGGCGAGCACGGTAAGCATGTCCGAAGCGCGATCGGCGTGAACGAGCTGCCTTTCGGCATCTCGGTTGAAGTGGAACTGATTGTAGAGATGCATCCGGTGGAAAAGGGGAATGGGCGATGACGGCGTTATTGTTAGGTAAAGCAGTGGTCGATATTACTCCGCCGATTGGAGCGCATTTGGCCGGATGGGCGGGGGAACGGTATTCGAACCGGATTCATCAGCCGCTGACGTGTCGAGTGCTTTATTTGCGCGAGGGAGAAACGGCGGCGGTGATCGTCAGCGTAGATTTGATCGGGCTTGACAAAACGTATTCGGACGAGATTCGCGCATCGGCAGGGGAGAAGCTCGGCCTTCCGATGTCGGCGATTATGTTGTCCGCCACGCATACGCATTCGTCGCCGATTTTGCCGCCGTGCCTGTTTCCGCAGCATCCGAAGCCGGACGCGCATTATATGGAGGATCTGAAGCGAAAAGTGGTCGGCGCTTGTGTTTTCGCTAGCCAGTCGTTCATCCCCGTAATGGTCGGCTTTGGCCGGGGCGTTGGCGATCTTGGCGTGAACCGGCGGCTTCCCTACGTGAACGGGAAGTCGGGCTTTCCGCCGAAGGCTGATCCGTCGCAATGGATTGACCGCGAGATCGGTGTTTTGCGGTTCGACGCGCTGGATGGCGGGACGGCGGCAGTGCTGTTCAGCTACGGATGCCATCCGACGGTTGGCGGGAACACGCGCTTTATGGGGCCGGACTTCCCTGGGCCGGCGCGGCGGATGGTAGAGAGTTACTTCGGCGGCTATGGCCGCGGAGGTCAAGCCGCAATTGGGTCCGATTCGTGCGGCAGCGGGACGACGGCGTTGTTCCTGCTTGGCAATTGCGGGGAGATCCGCTCCAACTACACGAACGAGGACGGTACATTCCGCTGGGACGTTGATAGCGATCTGGTCGAGCAAGCTGGGGCAAGGATCGGCGCCGAGGTCATTAAAGCCGCGGTTACGGCTGAGCCGAGTGAGAAGTCGCAGTTGGGCGTCGGTCAGTCGTTCGGCGACTTGTACACGATCCGCGACGAGGTGGCGATTCGTTGCGAGTTCCAGGCGTTTCGCATTGGCGAGGCGGTCATCGTCAGCAACCCCGGCGAATGCTTCTCCGGCATCGGCAGGAAGGTTCGCGAGCGGTTCGCTTTCCCGCTGTTGTTCTCCTCGATCACGAACGGCTTCCTCGGCTACGTGCCGACGAAAGAGGCGTATCCATATGAAGGGTACGAGGTCAGCTTGTCTTACGAGTTTTTCGGCTTGTCCGCTCCGATTCGCAGCGATGGAGAGGACGTATTCGCCGACGGTATGACGGCTGCGATCAAGCAGAGCTTGGCGTGAGAGTTGTTGGCGCAACGCATAAGCGGGCTTCCGTGCTGTAAGACGGAAGCCCGCTTCTTTTCGGATTTTGTAACGGCCATGAGAGACGCTTAGCGGCTCAAAAACGCGCCATTCACACTGTAACGGACGCCACAGCCGCTTAGAGCTTGCAAATCGCACCTTTGCCTACCCGATGCGCCTCTAAGACGCTGCTGTGGCCGTTACATTTTCGAGGAACCATCTTTCGTTGTTTAAGCTGCTGCTATGGCCGTTACAAATCGGCCAATTCAACCGCTTGTTCTTCCAGCAATTTCGCCTGTACGAGCAAACTTTGGATTTGTTTGGCCTGAACGTCGGAAACCTGCTTGTGCAAATGATTCCACCCGTTAAAATCTTGCTCTAGGACCCTTTTCGATACAGTTCCCATAGTCGCGTTGTGTTTCGCTGTTGTAATTCCTGCGGCATTTTAAGATAGGCTTGCAAGCGGTCAATACTTGGCGCGATGTGGCTTTGTTCGTCTTCTTCTTCTACATCGTCGCCGTTCGCTAGTTTCAGTGGCGGTATCTCGTTATCCAGCCCAAACATAATACGAACATCTTCAGCAACTTCCTGCGGCGTGATGTAAAAATTAGTTTCCGCTTCAATCAGATTGTCTAAGCGGGCTTTACGGTCTGTCTCGACTTAGTTTTCGGAACGCAAGTCAATCGGATTGTATTCGACAACCGCCCGCAATTGGATACCCCTGGTTTAGGTGGCTTGGATACATGTCCTTTCATTTTAAACTCTTACATTACGCCAATATTCATACAAGAGGTTTCTGAATTAATGTAGCGAAATTGAACTGATGTACATGGCCATCATTTAATGTAGTCATTCCTGTTACGAAGTGAACATGTTTTCCATTCCCAACAGGAATAGCACGCCCTGTTCTGATTTTTATGAGATTATGAAAATGGTCTAAGAAATCGGTATGATTGAAAACAATTTCATGAACATGACTATTGCCTACTGGGATAACTTGACTGGTAACACCGGCAAAACGATGATTATGCCTATCCTCACCTTGTTCGGCTAATTTTGTACTTCCTTCAAATTCATGTACATGCGTCTGTTTTCTTATTATTTTCCTTCTTTTTACAATTCTTTTTTTTACAATTCGTTTACTCATATGAGTAACGCCTCCCATGAAATTAGTTATATCATGATATATTATTTGAAATGGTGGGAATAAGTGTTAGACGAATACCTTAGAGCAGCCAAATGAGGCATAAGTTTAATAAAGTGTGCCGACATCTAAACTCCTAATATTTATTTAACCAAATCAAATGCAAACCAAATGTAATCCATTTCCTTTGTTCTATTTCACCGTTGATTATAGATATAAAAAATAAAAAAAAGCGCTATTCGGCGCTTCGTTGTGGTTTGTTTTCCTATTCCTTAATACATTTTATTTTCGGACAGAATTGCATAAGTCCGTCCCAATTACCCCAGATGCAACATTGACATTTTGGTGGCTGCTTTTTCTTAATGGGTTCTGCAGGTATTATCAATTTGCTCATCGTGCGTGTTACCCTCTCGCTTTGTTGGATTGTTATGCCAAAATAAATATTTCCCTTAATAATCCTGGCTATTCATAAAATATATCAAATAATTTGTGTTATTATGGATGACGTACCTCATCCCTTACAGAAAGGAGATGAGCGATATGGTTATTGGAGTCGATATCTCTAAGCCAATTCTTGAACCAATTACAATCCGCATCGGCGATGTAACGATCAAAATATTGCCTTCAAGAAGAAAACAAAAACTAATAAGACTGTAATCGCTCGGCTGGGTGGAACCATTAATACTGGTTTCCTCAGTGAAGCGATAAAATAAAATAGCTAAAAAACATCGGTTAAATACACGGTGCTTTTTTTATTTCCAGTTAATTCATTCCAACTACTAACAAATAGCGACACAGAAAAGAGAGATACGATGTTATTCGCATCTCCCTTTATATTGCTATTTTCTTCGCATGAACTCGCTATATTTTTCATCTAACGACCGATCCAAGTATTCTAGCGACTGTAGTATCCTTAAAACATAATCCATATGCTTGTCAGCAATCCACGTATACTTGTACCGCCGACCTTTTCTTTGAGTCTGCCGATTATATCTTTTATTAGTGTAAGTTTTTCGCACAACGCAACAATTCGATTGTACGGCTCTAGGTGTTGAATATTCACAAAATTTAGTTTGATCTCAAATATCGCATCTTCCAAAGCAGTTTTCTTAATGTCGTAAGTATCTAAAAACCGATCTTTTTCAGATTTCCTGTTAGATACAATGACTCCTAAATATGTGAACAGACCACTAATTATTCCGCCGATTAATGCCCCGAGAAAGGACAACACATCCCAATTTTTGCTAATTCGTTCCATAAAGGTATTCAAAAAAGCATCAATTAGAAATAAGACCAAGTATATTGCAATAACGCATAGGGAAAACAATATCAATATTGAAATGCAAAGCTTTTCCTCTTTTATAGAGAAGTGCTATATAGGAGGTGCGCCATGTCACCATCAAGTACCAACATAACCTCCAGCTCTGCCCGCACGTGATCCCAAAGCATGTTCAACTTATGTTTTGGTATCCTCGACAAGTGTATGAGAAATCAGGCTTCAGCATCTTGCTTCGACATTCGAAATACTGGTAGGCGAGGATCTTTCTCTCCGCATATACACCGGTAATATACCGTAATCCGTGCAACCAAAAAATACGGGCATATGCGCTTATGGCTAATCACCTTTACTCTCCGGACAAGCTGTTTTCCTTCAGGATGACGTCGTGCGCTCCGCCTTCGACCAGACTGGTGGCCGATACAACGGTAATTCGAGCCTTATGATGCAATTCTTCGATCGAGGAGGCGCCGCAGTTGCACATGGTCGATTTGATTTTGCTAATCGTTTTGTCCAAATTTTCCTGCAGGCTTCCCGCATAAGGCACGTACGAGTCGACGCCTTCCTCGAACATAAGGTTCTGCTTGCCGCCCATATCGTACCGCTGCCAGTTGCGTGCGCGATTCGAGCCTTCGGCCCAATACTCCTTCACAAAACGGCTGCCCACCTTCAGCTTCGGCGTCGGACTTTCGTCAAAGCGGGCGAAGTATCTGCCCATCATGACGAAATCCGCCCCCATGGCCAGGGCGAGCGTAATGTGATAGTCGTGGACGATTCCACCATCGGAACAGATCGGGATGTATACTCCGGTTTCGGCAAAATACCGGTCCCTGGTCTCGACAATTTCGATCAAAGCCGAAGCTTGCCCGCGTCCGATCCCCTTCTGCTCGCGGGTAATGCAAATCGAGCCGCCGCCGACTCCGACCTTGACGAAATCGGCCCCCGATTCGACCAGATACATAAATCCTTCCCGATCCACTACGTTGCCCGCGCCGATTTTCACATCGAAGTTCGACTTGACGAATTGCAATGTTTCACGCTGCCACTCGCTATAGCCGTCCGAGGAATCGATGACAAGAACATCCACTCCCGCCTCCACCAAGGCAGGCACTCTCTCCTCATAATCTTTCGTGTTGATGCCGGCGCCGACAATATAGCTTTTGTTCTCGTCGAGCAACTCTAGCGGGTTTTCTTTATGCGCATCATAATCCTTGCGGAAAACAAGGTACTCGAGGTTCTGCCGTTCATCGACGATCGGCAGGCAGTTCAGCTTGTGCGACCAAATCAAATCGTTGGCTTCGGAAAGAGTAATGCCGGAGGTTCCGTAAATGAGGGAGGAGAAGGGGGTCATGAAATCGCGAATCGGTTTGTCCAAAAGGTCTCGGCTCGTGCGGTAATCGCGGCTGGTTACGATGCCGAGCAGCTTTCCTTTCGGCGTTCCGTCATCCGTGACGGCAACGGTGGAATGTCCTGTCTTTTGCTTCAAATCGAGGATATCCTGGAGTGAATGATCCGGAGTCAGGTTGGAACGGCTGGCGACAAAGCCGGCTTTGTACCCTTTGACCTTTCGTACCATTTCCGCCTGTTCCTCAATCGGCTGCGAGCAATAAATGAAGGAAATACCGCCGCACCGGGCCAGCGCTGTGGCCATCTCATGATCCGATACTGCCTGCATTACAGCAGAGGAGAAAGGGATATTTAGCGAAATGGCTGGCGTCTCTCCCCTTTCGTATTTAACAAGCGGCGTCGACAGATTGACGTTCCCAGGAATACAGTGCTTCTCCGTTAAATTGGGAATTAACAAATACTCGCTGAACGTCCGGGACGGCTCCGGATAATAGGTGGCCATTTTTCTTATTCCTCCTCGGTTTTTAGGTAAATTTTTTCAATTATAGCGCCTAGCGCCCCATCGGTCAACGGG
>JAJFMO010000271.1 GCA_020697475.1 Paenibacillaceae bacterium
TCGTCCGTCCGCTGCAGCGAGTGGGCATGTATGTGCCGGGCGGCAAAGCCGCCTATCCGTCGACGATGCTGATGAACGTCATCCCGGCGCAGGTGGCCGGGGTGCCGGAGATCGTCATCGTCACGCCTCCGGCGACGAACGGGGTGCCCGGCGTGAGCCCGTATATTTTGGCGACGGCGGGGGTGCTCGGCGTCAAGGAGATTTATTGCGTTGGAGGCGCTCAGGCGATCGCCGCGCTGGCGTATGGGACGGAGTCGATCCGCCCCGTCGACAAGATCGTCGGCCCGGGCAACATCTATGTCTCGCTGGCCAAGAAGTATGTGTTCGGCGTCGTCGACATCGACAAGATCGCCGGGCCGACCGACGTCGTCATTCTCGCCGACGAGCAGGCCGATCCGCAGTATGTGGCTGCGGATTTGTTAGCCCAGGCCGAGCACGACGAGATGTCGCCGGCGATTCTGATCACGCCGTCTAAGCGGCTCGGCGAGCAAGTGCAAGCCGAGGTGGAGCGGCGGTTGACGGCGGAGGTGCCTGCGTGGCGCAACCGCGGCATCGCCGCGAAGGCGATCGCCGACCGCGGAGCAATCTTGCTCGTCGACGACTTGCCGGAGGGCATCGAGACGGTGAATCGGCTCGCACCGGAGCATGTCGAGCTGCTGTTGACTGACCCGCTACCGTATGTCGGCGGAATCCGCAACGCGGGGGCGATTTTCCTCGGCGCCTACAGCCCGGAGCCGGTGGGAGATTACTTCGCCGGCCCGAACCACGTGCTGCCGACGAACGGCTCGGCGCGGTTCGCATCGCCGCTTGGGGTGGATGATTTTATCAAAAAATCGAGTGTGATTTATTACAGCAAGCAAGCGTTGCTGGAGAACGGGTCGCAAGTGGTGACGCTCGCCAAGCACGAAGGGTTCGACGGGCACGCTGCGGCGATTCAGGTGCGATTGGATAAGGAGAAGGAGGGGAAAGCGAATGAGTGAGTCGGTTGGCGAGGAAATCAAGCAACGGGCGAGAGAAGGCAAGCGGGCGGGCAGCATCGAGCGGACAACGAATGAGACGGACATCAAGCTGGCTTTCGCATTGGATGGCACGGGGCGGACGGATATCGAGTCCGATGTGCCGTTCCTCAACCACATGCTCCAGCTGTTTACTTATCACGGGCATTTCGATCTGCAGGTGCAAGCCAAGGGCGACGTCGACGTAGACGATCACCATACGACGGAGGATATCGGCATTTGCCTGGGGAGCTGCGTGAAGCAGGCGCTGGGCGACAGGGCGGGCATCAGGCGGTACGCCAACGTGTTCATGCCGATGGACGAGGCGCTCGCGCAGGTGGTTATCGATGTCAGCAACCGCCCGCATTTGGAGTATCGCGCCGAGTATCCGTCCGCCCAGGTGGGCAGTTTTGAGGTGGAGCTGGTGCATGAATTTTTGTGGAAAATGGCGCTGGAAGCGCGGATCACCTTGCACGTGATCGTGCATTACGGCAAAAATACGCATCACATGGTCGAAGCCGTGTTCAAGGCGCTCGGCCGGGCGCTGGACGAGGCGACCTCGATCGATCCGCGTGTGCAGGGCGTGCCCTCGACGAAAGGAGTGCTGTAGCGGGTGATTGCGATCATCGATTACGGCATGGGCAATCTGCACAGCGTTAGCAAGGCGGTTGAGCGGCTCGGGCGACAAGCGCTTGTCACTTCGCAGGAGGCGGACATCATGGACGCAGCGGGGGCGATCTTGCCGGGCGTCGGCGCGTTCGGCGACGCGATGGACAATTTGCGCGAGAGCGGGCTGCGCGATACGGTGCTGCGATATGCTGCAACCGGCAAGCCGTTGCTCGGCATCTGCCTCGGTATGCAGCTGCTCTTCACGGAAAGTGAGGAGCACGGATTGCATCAAGGCTTGGGACTGTTGCCAGGTCGCGTGGTGCGATTCCCTCAGGGCGATTATAAGGTGCCGCACATGGGCTGGAACCGGCTCAAGTTCGAGCGGCCGAGCCCGCTGTTGGACGGCTTGGACGAAGGACACGTATATTTCGTTCACTCCTACCGGGCGCTGCCGGAAAACCCGGGCGACCTGCTCGCGACGACCGACTATCATCAACCGGTAACAGCGATCGTCGGCCGCAGCAACGTGTATGGGATGCAGTTTCATCCCGAGAAGAGCGGCGAGCTGGGGATGCAACTGCTGGAGCGTTTTGTTGGAATGTGCTGACGGGGGCTGTAGGCTAACGGTTGCCACAACCGCTATTTCTGCTAAAAAGCCTGGTTTGCGTTTCTAACGGTTGCCATAGTGGCTATTTATACTCTTATGATCCATTTAGGGCGATATCGGCGAAATAGCCTCCATAGTAACCGTTAGCCCGCTAAGTGAGAGAATTCTCCTTAAATAGCCTCAACCACAACCGTTAGAATTCATAAGCTACACAACAATAAAGGAAGGAGACAAACAACTTATGGCATCATTCATACTATACCCGGCGATCGACATCCGCGACGGCAAATGCGTGAGGTTGATTCAGGGCGACTATAACCGTGAGACGGTGTACAACGAGAACCCTTTGGAGGTTGCGCAGCAGTGGCAAGCGCAAGGGGCGGCCTGGATTCACTTGGTTGACCTCGACGGCGCCAAGGCGGGAAAGCCGATGAACGACCGGCTGATCGGCGACATCGCTAACGCTGTGAACGTGCCGGTGCAAATCGGCGGCGGCCTGCGTACCCAAGCCGATGTCGAAAACTTGCTGGCGCGAGGCGTCAGCCGGGTCATCCTGGGCACGTCGGCGATCGAGAATCGGCCGTTTGTGCACGCCGTGCTCAAGGAATACGGCAGTAAAGTGGCGATCGGCCTCGACGCCCGAGGCGGCCTCGTCGCCACCCGCGGCTGGCTTGAGACGACTGAAGTGAAGGCCGTCGATCTGGCCCGCGAATTGGCGGAGTACGGCGCGACCACGTTTATCTTCACCGACATCTCCCGTGACGGGATGATGGAGGGGCCGAACGTGCAGGCGATCGCCGATCTCGCCCGCGAGTCCGGGCAAACCGTCATCGCCTCCGGCGGGGTAAGCCGCTACGAGGACTTGCAGCGACTGTCTGAATATGCAGGCGATGGTATCGGCGGAGCGATCATCGGCAAGGCGCTCTACACCGGAGCGATCGATTTGGCGGAGGCTCATCGGCGGCTTGGTGCTTAAACTTTTTTGAACAGGGGGGTGGAACTTCGATGCTGGCCAAACGTATAATTCCATGTCTGGACGTGAAAGACGGGCGGGTGGTGAAAGGCGTCAACTTCGTCAACCTGCGCGACGCCGGTGATCCGGTGGAATTGGCCGCGCTATATGATCGCGAACGGGCGGACGAGCTTGTTTTTCTCGACATCTCCGCCTCGTACGAGGGACGCGCGACGATGGTTGAGGTAGTGCGCCGAACGGCCGGGGAAATCACGATTCCGTTCACGGTCGGCGGCGGAATTGCTTCGGTCGACGACATGAAGCGGCTGTTGCGGGCCGGAGCAGACAAGATCGGCATCAACACGGCAGCGGTCAAAAATCCGAGCCTTATCTCTGACGGTGCGGCGAAATTCGGCTGCCAATGTATCGTTGTGGCAATTGATGCCAAGTATAATGAACAATGGCGCGAATGGGAAGTGTACACCCACGGCGGGCGCAATGCGACGGGCATGCGGGCGATTGCTTGGGCGCAGGAGGCGGAGCGGCTCGGGGCCGGGGAAATTTTGCTGACGAGCATGGACGCGGACGGCACGAAGGACGGCTTCGACATTCCGCTAACGCGCGCGGTGTCCGAGAAGCTCGGCATCCCGGTGATCGCCTCCGGCGGGGCCGGCAAGGCGGAGCACTTCAGCGATGTCTTCATTGAAGGCAAAGCCGATGCGGCGCTGGCGGCAACCGTGTTTCATTATAAGGAAATGACGATTGAAGAAGTGAAAAATGATCTGGTAAGCAAAGGGGTGGAGGTCCGGTGAGTGCGGATCAAGGAAAGGCTGCGGCGTTGCCGCTGACTCAGGCGTTGGACGAAATTCGCTGGGACGAGCAAGGGTTGGCGCCGGCCGTTGTGCAAGATGCGGCCAGCAAAGACGTGCTGATGATGGCTTATATGAACAAAGAATCGCTGCGCAGGACAGTGGAGACCGGGGAAGCGTGGTTTTGGAGCCGTTCCCGCGCGGAATTGTGGCACAAGGGAGCTACGTCGGGCCACTATCAGAAGGTGCGCTCGATCCGTTACGATTGTGACGCGGACACGTTGCTGCTGCAGGTTCAGCCGCTCGGGCCGGCTTGCCATAACGGCACCTACAGCTGTTTTACCGGCGCGATTGCGACGCAGGAGGGGCAAGCGGCAAGCGGGGCAGCGAGCAGCGATCGGTTCGCGATATTATCCGAACTGGAATCCGTAATCGCCCAGCGCGATGCCGAACGTCCGACGGGAGCGTATACGACGTACCTTTTCGAACAAGGGATTGACAAGATTCTGAAAAAAGTCGGGGAAGAGACGGCGGAAGTGATCATCGCCGCCAAAAACCGCAACAATGACGAGCTTCGGTACGAAGCGAGCGATCTGATCTTCCATCTGTTCGTACTGCTGAGGGAATCGAAGCTGCCGCTCGACGATCTGATGAGAGAATTGGAAAGCCGTCACGTGAAGAAACAGAACCGTTAGCCTCCCGCTCAACGGAAAAGGAAAGCAAGGGATCCGGCCTTATGTTGATTGATTATCATACCCATCACGTCCGGTGTGGGCACGCCGAGGGGACGCTGGAACAATACGTCGAGCAGGGAATACGGCTCGGCTTGAGCCAGTTGGGCCTGTCCGACCATATGCCGCTGATCCATGTCGATCCGGCGACGTATTACCCCGGCATGGCAATGCCGATGGAGGAGCTCCCCGCCTATGTGGAAGAGGCGTTCCGCTTGCAGCAGAAGTACCGCGGCCGCATAGACATCCGCGTCGGCCTGGAAGGCGACTATATTGAAGGCTACGAGTCCGAAATCGCCCGCATCATTCAAGCGTACCCGTGGGACTATGTAATTGGTTCGGTTCATTTTCTCGGCACATGGGATATTTCGGATTTCCGTCAGCTCGACGGTTGGAAAGACTGCAACCCCGACGAGGTGTACACCCAATATTACGATGCGGTGCAGAAGGCGGCGCGTTCCGGCATGTACGATTATCTCGGGCATCTCGATGTGATCAAGCGCTTCTGCTTCAAGCCGTCTGCAAGTTTCGATCTTGTCGGATTGGAGCGCGAGACGCTCGATGTGATCCGCGAGTGCGGGATGGCGATCGAGCTGAACGCGTCGGGGTTGCGGATGCCGGCAGCGGAAATGTTCCCAAGCCGGCGGATGCTGGAATATGCCCATCAGCTCGGCATTCCGTTGACGATCGGCTCCGACGCCCACCAACCGGAGAGGCTCGGGCAATACCTCGATCATGCTACGGCAATGCTGCGGGATATCGGCTTTACGGAGCTGGCCACGTTCAGCAAGCGCACTAGGACAATGGTCCCGTTGTAACAATTGCTCATTTTGTCAAAAGTTCGGACTTTATGCGACTGTGGGACGCTTTCCGTCCGTCATCGGTTGAAGTATAATACATCTGTATGCCATTTCCACTCTCTTATAGCTTATGCTTACGAAGTAAGCAATTCCTGTCGGAATTGCTAAGCGGATGCTTACGACGAAAGCAATTCTTGACAGAATTGCTTAACTAGGAGGAAGACATGTACAGCGACAAGC
>JAJFMO010000272.1 GCA_020697475.1 Paenibacillaceae bacterium
CGAGCTGCTGGAAGCCGCTCAAATGGACGGCTGCAACAACACTTATTTTTTTATGAGAATTGTACTTCCATTGTCGTTGCCGATCATAGCAGTTATCGTATTGTTCAGCTTCGTCAGCCAGTGGAATGCTTACTTCAACGCCTTGATCTATCTTCGCAATAACGATTTATATCCATTGCAGCTTGTATTGAGGGAAATATTAATCCAGAATCAAGCGACGGACCTTACCGGCGGCGACGTGAATGATCTGTTGGAAAGACAACGATTGGCAGAATTAATCAAATATGGGGCGATCATTGCTGCGAGTCTGCCGCTCCTTGTTATGTACCCGTTCGTGCAACGCTTTTTTGTAAAAGGAATTATGATCGGTTCGGTCAAAGGATAAGGGGAGGATTATTCATGTTCAGAAGAAAACATTGGAGCGTCATATTGATCGGAATGCTGGCATTCGTCATCGTTATGTCGGCCTGTTCCAGCGGCAAAAGTTCGTCCAATGCTCCGGCGGAGTCCAAAGATACGACCGCCAAGCAAGACTTTCCACTTAAAGAATCGGTAACTTTGAACGGATTTGCGGTCAAATCCAACCAAGATACCAAAAATAACTTTAACGAATTGGAAGTATTCAAGAAGCTGGAACAAGCGACAAATGTGAAGATCAACTGGAATTTGACAGCGATCGATGCATCCAACGAGAAGAAAAACCTGATTTTTGCCAGCAACGATTTACCGGACTTTTTCTTGGGCAGCAATCTGCTTAATGACAAAGATATTATGAAATACGGTCCTCAAGGACAATTGATACCGCTCGAAGGCCTCATTGATAAATACGCTCCCAACACGAAGAAAATATTTGCTGCGCGTCCCGATATCAAGGCAGGCGTTACTGCGCCGGATGGACATATATACTCTCTGCCGATGGTATTCGAAGAATTAAACAATACATCTCCTGATGCCTTGTATATCAACAAGGTTTGGTTGGATAAACTTCATCTGCCCATCCCCCAAACCACGGATCAATTTTTGAACACGTTGAAAGCTTTCAAAGACAATGATGTGAACGGAAACGGCAAGAAGGACGAGATTCCTTTCTCATTTATTTATGGAGCCGCGATTCAAGGCTTGAACTCGTTGGCCGGGTCCTTCGGCTATGCCGACACCCCGGAACATCTCGCCATTGACAATGGCAAGGTGGTCTATGTTCCGATCCAGAAAGGGTACAAAGATTTTGCCAATTACATGAATCAGTTAAACAAACTGGGTCTGGTCGACCCGGAATCATTCACCCAATCGGTAAATATTTATCAAACGAAAATCAAAAGCACCGAGCCGATCATGGGAGCTTACTTCCTGTGGGATCAATCGTATTTATTCGGAAAAATTGACACAGGGTACGTACCGGTACCTGCTCTGAAAGGTCCGGATGGACATCAGCAATGGCAAAAGAGCAATACCAAGTTTGTTGTCGGTGGATTTGCCATCAGTTCCGCCAATAAGAATGCCGGCATAACGCTGCAATGGTTCGATCAAATTTACAATCCCGACACAAGCGTAGAGCATTTCTGGGGTCCGATTGGAAGAAATGTGCAGAAGAACGCAGACGGAACGTATCAGTTCTTACCAACTCCGGCTGGAGTAGCACCAGGCACTTACCGTCAACAAGAAGCTCCCGGCAACGTTGCAACCGTAATGTTGAATAGAGAACTCCTCGATAAAGTCAAGCAAGAAGACGATATCCTGTGGAAAGAGAAACGGGATTTGCTGAACTTGTATGCCAAAAACCAGCCTAAAGAAGTGTATCCGAACGTATTGATGACTCAAGAGGATACGGAACGTCTTGTCGTCCTCACCACCGATATTAATACCTATGTCAAAGATACCCTTGCGAAATGGATCATTAACGGAGGAGCCGACAACGAGTGGGACGCATACCTCGCTCAGTTGAAGAAGATGGGGATCGACGAAATGATCAAGATTTATCAGAAATATTATGATGCTTCGAAGAAAAAATAATATAAAAAAAAGAGGATGGGGCTGAATGCTCCATCCTCTTTCACTTTGTCCTGTTGATGAAATCAATAGGCTCGTCCGTAAACGACCGTATGCTTTGCCGGTTCGTGGCACACGCAGCAATGGGTCTTGCGCTCTGCTGGCTCAAACGGGATGTTGCGGCTAGTCGCACCGGTTTCTTCTCTCACTTGAGCTTCGCAAGCATCCGATCCACACCAACCCGCCAAGGCAAACGCTCGCTTATTTTCCATCAACTCTTGCATCTCTTTCAGATCATCTACTGAGCCGAAATGCTCGTCACGGAATTGCTTGGCTCGCTCGAGCATCAGCGTCTGCGTTTCGTCCAGCAATTGCCGGACTTCCTCCGCCAACCGTTCCTGCGCGACTATCCGCTTCTCCCCGGTAATCCGTGATACCAAGACAGCTTGTCCATTCTCCATGTCACGAGGTCCCAACTCAATGCGAACCGGAATGCCGCGCAACTCGTATTCGTTGAATTTCCATCCCGGGCTCTGGTTCGGATCATCGTCAACGCGAACGCGAATGCCCGCTTGCTTCAAGACCTCTTCCAATTCCCGCACCCGACCGACCACGAGATCCCGAGATTTCGGAGGTCCGATCGGAATCATGATCGCTTGCGTCGGCGCAATCTTGGGCGGCAGCGCCAATCCGCGATCGTCACCGTGCACCATTATCAGGGCGCCGATCAAACGGGTGGTAACTCCCCACGAAGTGGTATGCGCATACTGAAGCACATTTTCCCGATCTAAGTATTTGATCTCAAACGCTTTAGCAAAATTCGTGCCCATATAATGGGACGTTCCGGCTTGCAGCGCCTTCCCGTCCTTCATCATCGCTTCGATCGAGTACGTATCGACCGCACCGGCAAACTTTTCCGATGGCGTTTTCTGGCCGACAATGACCGGAATGGCCAGGAAATTTTCCACGAAATCTTTGTAAATCCCAAGCATCTGCATCGTCTCGCGGCGGGCATCCGCCTCATCCTCGTGCGCCGTATGGCCTTCCTGCCACAAAAACTCGCTTGTCCGCAAGAACGGCATCGTTCGCTTCTCCCAGCGTACGACGTTCGCCCATTGGTTGATCAGCATCGGCAAGTCGCGGTACGATTGAATCCATTCCGAATACATTTGGCAAATCATTGTTTCCGAGGTTGGACGAATCGCCAGCCGCTCCTCTAACTTCTCGCCGCCGGCTTCCGTCACCCATGGCAACTCGGGGTTGAACCCTTCCACATGCTCTTTTTCCTTCTGAAAATAACTCTCCGGAATAAATAACGGAAAATACGCGTTCCGATGGCCGGTTTCCTTGAATCGGCGATCGAGCTCACGTTGAATGTTTTCCCATATTTCGTAACTGTCCGGCTTGAACACGATGCATCCGCGCACCGGCGAATAGCTCATCAAATCCGCTTTCTTGATGACATCGAGATACCATCTGGAGAAATCTTCGCTCTGCGGCGTGATTTCTTTGACAAATTGTTTTTCCTTAGCCAAGGCTACCACCTATCCTTTGAACAATCGCAATATATCGTTATACGTCACGGCAATCATTAACAGCATTAACATAGCGAATCCGATGAAGTGAACCATACTTTCCCGGCTCGGATCGACCGGTTTGCCGCGAATCGCCTCCAACCCAAGAAAGACGAGACGGCTGCCGTCCAACGCCGGAATCGGCAACAAATTGAACAGTCCAAGATATAAACTCAATAATCCTGCCCAGCCAATCAACGAAGCAATCCCGTGGTTCGCATAATCGCTTGTGACTTCGACAATTCTCACCGGCCCACCTAGATCGTCAAGCTTGAATTGTCCAAAAATCAATATTTTGAAGCCGTACAAAATTTGCTTGGTCGAATTCGTCATCATGTACCATGTTCCATGAAGCGCTTCAGGCACCGTTGCTTTGCGCGTGTCGGACGTAATAGCTACTCCTACTACTCCACTTCCGTTTACGTTCTCTGGAGTCACTTGAATCGTCTTGCTCTGATTGTTACGCTCAATGACCCAAGTCATCGGTTTTTCCGCTGACTGATGAATCATGTCCGTGAACGAGGAGATGTCCGTCCCAACCTGTTTGCCTTCCACCGAAACGACGACGTCTCCGGCTTGCAATCCGGCACGGGCGGCCGCTTTGTTAGGATCGACACTGTCCAGCTTCACATTCTTCGCGACTCCGGACAAGGAGATGAAGATGAGGAACAATAAAGCGGCGAGCAAGAAATTCATCAACGGCCCAGCGAAGATAGACAACGCCCTTTGCCCAATTGACTTGCTGCCGAACTGCCGGTCAAGCGGAGCGATCTGAGTCTCCTTCCCTCGGGTAACCATCACCGCTTGGGCATCCACCGGATAGACTTGACGATCTCCATCGATCTCCAACACAATTTCCAGCTTATCCTCAATATCGATCGATTCAACGACTCCGATGACCGAGTCTTTTAGAGTATTCAATTGATCAAGATAAATATGGGTAGCCCTGTTGTTCTCCAACTTCAATCCGATCGTCTGCCCAGGATTGATCTGCACGATTTCCGGATCTTCGCCCGCCATCCGTACGAAACCGCCGATCGGCAACAGCCTCAGCGTGTATCGCGTCTCGCCTTTCTTGTACGAGAACAGTTTGGGGCCAAAACCGATGGCGAATTCCCGCACCAGTATCCCTGCTCGTTTGGCGAAATAAAAGTGTCCCCATTCGTGAATGGTGACGAGCACGAAGAACATGATGATGATTTCAATGCCGACCTTTATGCTGGACATTTTATTTTTACCCCCAATTTAATGGCTTGAAGTCCGCATCCGACCCATGATTTCCTTCGTCGTCTCCCTCGCCCATCGATCCGCTTCAGCGATCTGTTCGAGTTCGGGCGCATCCGCGTTGTTGTGCAACTGCAGCACTGCCTCAATCGCTTCTTCTATCTGTAAGAACTCCAATTGTTTGCGCAAGAAGTGATCCACCGCCACTTCATTAGCGGCATTAAATACCGTCGTCGCCGTCCCGCCCAGCTTCCCGCATTCATAGGCTAGCCGGATGCAAGGATACCGATCGAAATCCATCTTGCGAAAGTGCAACTCCCCAATTTCCGCCAAGTCAAGCGGTCGGGACGCATTGGTCAGCCGTTTCGGATAAGTGAGAGCGTATTGAATCGGTACTCTCATATCCGGCGTTCCCAACTGGGCGATAACACTGTGATCTTTGAATTCGACCATCGAATGAATGATGCTTTCCAGATGGATCAGTACTTCGATTTGTTCATATGGAATACCATATAACCAATGAGCTTCAATGACTTCCAGCCCTTTGTTAGCCATCGTCGCGCTGTCGATCGTAATCTTGGCGCCCATGGACCAGTTGGGGTGACGCAACGCATCTTCAACTGTGACGCCACTGAGTTGATCGCGTGTCTTATCGCGGAAAGAACCGCCGGACGCGGTTAACACCAACTTATTCACATTGCCGATCGATTCACCGTTCAAACATTGAAAGAGGGCGGAATGCTCGCTGTCAATCGGAATGATCGGCACTTTCTTCTTCTTGGCTAAGCTGGTAACCAGATGCCCAGCGGATACCAATGTCTCTTTGTTGGCCAGTCCTATCGCTCTGCTCGCTTCCAGTGCCGCCAACGTAGGCTCCAGCCCTTGACTGCCGACAACAGCCGTCACGACCATATCGCAGTTCGTCCCGGCTGCGACCTCGATCATTCCTTCTTCC
>JAJFMO010000273.1 GCA_020697475.1 Paenibacillaceae bacterium
CCCGGTGGATCCGATAATGCCGATCGTTTCTCCAGGGAGGCAGGTGAGCGTGACATTTTTCAAAACAGAAGTGCCTTCAGGATCACCCGCATAGGAGAAAAAGACGTTCTCGAAATCGATCCGCCCCTCCACCGCAGGCTCCGCGGCCCCTCTGCCCGCAAGCAGCCGGTCCGCCATCCGTTCCGCAGCCTGCTCCGCCGGTTCGTCCGCCGGGAACTCCATCCGATTCACTTCCGAAAATACTTCATCGATCCGCCCAGCAGACGCACGCGCCCGCACAAGCATATTGAATACCATCGAAATCGTCATCAGCGAAAATAAAATTTGCGTCATATAGTTGACGAACGCGATGATCTGCCCGACCTGCATGTTGCCTTCCTCGACGCGGATGCCGCCCAGCCAAATGACCGCCACGACACCCAGGTTGACGGTCAACTGAATCGCCGGATTGAACACCGCCATCGCCCGCGCCGCCAGCGTCGCCCGCGCCCGGTATTCATTGTTCGTCCCGCTGAATTTGTCGACTTCATAGTCGAACCGGTTGAACGCCTTAACGACCCGCACCCCGGACAAATATTCGCGCATCGCTCCGTTGACCCGATCCAGCGCCTTCTGCACCTTCATAAACAGCGGAAAACCGATCCTCATGTTCAGCGCGATCAGCACGCCGACAATCGGGATAACGACGAGCAAGATCACCGTCAGATGCGGGTTCAACCGCGCAGCCATAATTAAAGCGCCGATACACAGGATCGGAGCTTTGGCGAAAATCCGCATCAGGCCGTTGGTAAAGTTCTGCACCTGTGTAATGTCGTTCGTCAGCCGGGTGATGAGTGCCGCGCGGTCGAATTTGTCGATGCTCTCGAACGAGAGCGACTGGATTTTGCGGAACAGATCCGATCTCATCTCGGTTCCGAATTTCTGCGACACGGTGCTGGCCACGACGTTGCGCCCGGACGCGGCGATCGCGCCGAACGCTGTAATGAGCAGCATGAAGCCCCCCATCTGCAGCACGTACCCCAACTGGGCGTTGGCTACGCCGACATCGATGATCTTCGACATAATCGTCGGCTGCATCAGATCGGCGAGCGCTTCCAACGTGACGAACAATATCGCCAAACTGAAAGCTTTTCCGTACTTTTTTATATACTTTTTCAGAAAATGCACCGGCTCCCCGCCCTTCTTCCCATGAAGTCTCTTGTGAGTGATCGCTCATCTCTTCATACATAAAATACTCCTAAAGGTTGAAATTGTCATCAAATTTATTGCGGAATTTCAGCCTAGAAAATATTGCTGGAAAATGAACCTTTTTACCGCGGCAAGCGTCTAATCAGTGAGGTGAGTTGTGTGGAAACGAGCACGAAAGAGCCCTTCGAATATTTACGCTACATGGCTTCGGCGGCTGCTGCCGACCAGAAGGCGATATTGCGCGATTTGATGAAGGCGTACGGCGATGATGTGTGGAATTACGCGTTCAGCCTTTGCAAGAAGGCCGATGTGGCGCAGGATGTCACCCAGGAAGTGTTCCTGAAGGTGTTTCGCAAGCTGGGCACGTTTCGCGGCGAGTCCTCGGTGAAGACGTGGATTCTGACGATCACCCGCAATACCGCGGCGGATTTCCGGAAGGCGGCGCTGCTGCATCGGATTAAGCTAGCCGGTTTGATCGGGAAAGGCGAGCGGTTCGAGCGGTCCGCGGAGAGCGAAGCGATGGAGAACATAGCGGTGACCGATATTTGGCAAAAGGTTCTGAAGCTGCCGGGCAAGTATCGCGAGGTGCTGGTGCTGTCGGCGCATCATCAGCTGTCGATGGCGGAGATCGCGGCGATTCTCGGGATCAGCAGCGGCACGGTGAAGTCGCGGCTTCATCATGCGCGGGTGAAAGTGCTGAAGATGAAGGAGCCCGACGGCCGATGAAGCGCACGGAATCGGACATCGAGAGCGAATTGCAGGACGGGCCGCTGAGGCAAGCCGCGTTCACAGACGAGCTGCGGCAGGAGATTGAACGGCGCGTGGAACGTGAACGGCGGCTGTCGCCGCTCGCCAAGCTGTCGCTGCAGGCGATCGGCTCGCTGTGCTGCGTGGCGGCACTGCTGTTCGTCGGGGCGGCGGCCCCGTGGTTTGCGCCTGCGGAGGCGCAGGACGATGCCGCTCTGCAGCTGCAGAGCGTTGCTGCGGACGGGGGCGCAGCGGAGCCGGGCTTGGCCGGCGGAGATACGGAGGCGGCTGAAGCGGCGAGTGCGGGAGCGGCGTTTCGCTCCGGGCTGCTGATCGGGCTGCGCACGGATTTGGCGGCGGGCGAAGGCAGCAACTACCGGACGCTGTATATTGCGCCGGTGGAGGGGCAACTTGGCGTCGTCGCCGAAGGCTCGGGCGTGCTGGTACCGTATAAGCAGCAATTTTGGATGATCGAGCCGGTGGCGAGAATTACGGTGGATGGGGCGGCGCAAGTTTTGACGGCGCGGCCGGTTGACCTTGGCGGGGCGGGCGGCGCGCCTGCGGGTGTTGGCAGCGGTGCCGGTGGAAGCGGCGGTGCCGGTGTTGCCGCCGCCGGTGGTACCGGCGAGGTCGGGGCTTCGGCGGGGCGCAGCGAGAAACTGATGTTTGCGGGCAATCAATATGTCTCGATTGCCGAGACTGCACTGCCGGCAGGCGGCGGAACCAGCGGCGGCGCGTCGACGAGCGCGAAGCCGGCCGGCAGCGCGACGCTCACCGACGCGTGGGTGACGCGCCTGCCCGCGCTGGCCGACAGCGCGACGCAGCGCGCTTCGCGGCTCACGCTCGGCGAAGCGTTCACCGCGGCTGACGCGGCGGCGGCGCCGGCGCAAGCGGCTGATGCGAGCCGCTGGACGCTCACGCGCCGGGCCGGGCATTGGCAGCCGCAGCTGCTGGAGAGCCGGCCGACCGGCGATCGACGCGGCGGCGCAGCGCTTCGCGGCGTGAATGCGGCGCTGCCCGAGCAAATCGCCAACTACGACGCGCTATGCTGCACGTGGACGGCGATCAAAGCTCGGCAGCCGCGGGCGATCGACGCGATGTCTTCGCCGGACGGCGAAATGCTGGCGATCGTCTCTGTCGGGCGGATCGACGTCTACGCCGTCATCGACGGTGCGATCGCCGCCAAGCGCACGCTCTCGTTGGAATTGAACAAGCGGGAATCGCTTGTCATGTCCCAGTGGGCGACCGGCCGATACGTGGACGAATGGTCGCGGAAAACGCGGAAATATTTGGCCGAGTGAGAGATCCTTCGGATCCGCCAGCTTTCCCCGGGACGTCAGCGGCCGGGCCAGTAATTCAAGGCGATGTGCAGCGACACCCAGCAACCGATCATCATGACGCACATTGCAACGATGCGGACAACGTTCCGTGCCCGCCCTTGGGGCATGATTGCAAGAATCAGCAATGAGATGACGCCGATGAAGAAGACTGTAGTCGCAGCTATGATAAACGGACCGGATATATCCCATATCGCCTTCCATGGAATCATCGCGATTCCCCCTGTCCTTTTTTTCAATTATCATACCATGAGGCGGGGACGGGCACCAACACGGAAAGCATCGGGCGGCAAGCTTGCGAAGACACTTCTGCGACAGCCGTTTGGCATCATTTTCCGCGAGTTGATGCATTATATTGTGTGGGGAAACATTTTTAACCGGAAGGAATGGATTTGATGCAAAAGAGATGGAAAATCGCCGCTTCAGCTCTCCTCTGTTTGGTAACCGCATCGTTCGCCGCAGGAGGAGCCGCACTGGCGTCTGAAGGATCAAGAGTCGTCATTCAGCAAGCGAAGGCGGACTTAACCGGGGACGGTGTGGCCGACACGCTCGTGATGACCGGCAGCAAGGAGAGCCCCGACAGTCCTTACATACGCAACATCGAGTTGGAGTTGACGGACGGGAAAAGCAAGGAGACAGTGCGGACGCCGATCGGCGACATCGCCGAGGGGTACAACCCGAAATTTACGCTGCTCGATGCCGATCATGATGGGGTCGATGACGTCTTCGTGGCCGCCGATACCGGGGGCAGCGGAGGCATTGTCGAGTACAGCCTCATAACGTTCAAGGGCGGCAAACCGGCGGAATTGGTGCCGCAGCAAGTGTTGAACGATGCGCCGCAGTTCGACGTCACCTTCGAGGACGGCTTCAAGGCCAAGCTGGTTAATAAGCAAAGCGGCAAATCGACAACGGTCGATATTTCGCGAGGCAAAGACAATTATTTGCAGCTCGGCATCTACGACGAGCAGGGGAAGCTGTTGAAGCCGGTGCAAGGGTGGGCCGACGGCTACGGCTTGTTGGAGCCGCAAAAGCAGGCTGACGGCAGCTATGTTTTTGAGGGTGTGCAGCAGGTAGCTGGAGCGGCGCATGTGGATCGGATCGCGACGGTGTATTCGCGGTGGGCGATTCAGGATGGGCAGTGGACGCAACTGGGGATCGAGATTCAAGGGGTGGGCGAACAAAGCGCAGGAGATACGAACGGGGCTAGTGGTGGAGCGGCAAGTACACCGGCGTCCGCTGCCACAGCTCCCCCTGTTCCAATCCTCGACCCCGCTTCGACACCGACCCACGCCTCCCCCGACGCGACCTCCTCCGCTTGGTCGATCAACGGCTTATTCGCTCCCGCCCATTGGGACATTGCGCCAAATACGTATGTGCTGGACGCCAAGTCGAGTGACGTCACCGGGGACGGAACGGTGGATAATGTCATTCTGATCGGCCGCAAAGATGACGCGGCTTCGGTTCATGCCACGGATATTATGGTTGCCGTCATGGACGGTGCCTCTGGCGAATACGCTATTCGTTCTGTTGGCGATATGGGCATGGGTTATGAGCCGAAGTTGTTCGTCGGGCAATTTGAGCCAGGGTCAAGCGCTCAAGTGCTGACGATGGTGCCGACCGGAGGAAGCGGCGGGATCACGGACATCAACCTGTTCACCTTCGCCGACGGCTGGGCAGCGCCCCTTGTCGATCGACGGACGCTCAACCGCGGAGTCCCTTTTGACGTGAAGTTTGCCGAAGACTTCCAGGTCGCCTTGTTTAGCGGCGAAAGTGTGGCCGCCCCGGACATCGCCCTCGACGTCCACTCGCATAAGGAAGACTATGTGCGGATGGGCATCTACGACGAAGACGGCCACTTACTCAAGTCCTTCACCGGGATGGTCGACCCGTTCAGCCTGATCAAGCCCGTTGACGAGGATGGCGACGGAGTCTATGAGTTGCATGGCCGCCAATTGATTTCCGGCGCCTACCATGCTGATGGACTTGCCGTAGCCGACACTGTGTGGAGCCTGCAAGACGGCGCACCCAAGCTCGAGTCGTTCCAGCTGCAGCCGTATGGTGATGTAACTGTGGAAGCGAGCGAATGAGCTTCGAAGACAATTAACGTGCATAAGTGCACTTCATTTTCGTAAATAAGGCGATTTTGATTATCCTAGTGCAAAAGTGCACCTTATATCCCCTGCCGGAATAACTTCAGGGATACAAGGTGCACTTTTGCTTCTTAATTCTTAAATCCGCCCATTTGCGAACGATTATCGTGCATTTTTACACTTGATTCGTCATGGTGTCTTCCCCTGCTTGCTTACCTCGCTTGCTTGCCTCGCTCACTTACCCCGCGTGCCTGCCACGTCTGCCCTGCCGGCCGGCGGCCGCCTTGCCCTCGCCTTCGTCCTGCTTAAACTGCGCGCCATAGAAGGCGAAGTGCGCCTGCGGTGTGCCGTTGAGTAAATTGCCGTCGCAAGTCGCCGAACACACCGATCCGATATTTGTCGGGATCGATCACGACGCGAAGCTTCCAGCCGTCCTTGGCCACGATCGCCGGCCCCATGTAGCTGGCATACACGACATAGTCGTGCCCCTCGAACTGTTCCCCCTTCAACAAAGATGCATAGGACAACCCATCCTTGTTGGCAGGCATCTCCACCTCCAACAAGTCGGCGAACGTCGCCATCAAGTCATAGTTCGCGATCATCCGATCGGTGACAGCCGGCTTGACCGCCTGCGGCCAGCGGATCAAATACGGGATCTTCACCCCGCCTTCCCAACTGGTCAGCTTCAAGCCCGCCATTCCGTCGTTGCCGTCGAACACATCGCCGTTCGTGTCGGAGTGGTACTTGGTCGTGACGTTGTCGACCCGCGTGCCATCCAGCATGACACTCCCGGATAAGCGGCCGGGCTGAGCGTAAGCCAACGTGTGGCCGTTGTCCGAGCTGAAGATGACCATTGTGTTGTCGGACAGGCCAAGCGCATCCAACTCATCGAGAATAATCCCGACCGTTTTATCGAGTCTCAGTATCATTGAGGCGAATTCTTTTTCCAGCGGAGTCAATTCCGAATTGTCAGCCACGGACGGATGAATTTCCGGGAAAAAGACCGCGCCGTGCGGCAGCTGCGACGGATGGTAAAGGAAGAATGGTTCGTCCTTATGAGCGCGAATAAACTCGACGATTTTCTGATCAAACAAGTCCTGCGAGTATACCGCCCGCCCGGTCATGTCGATCAGCTCGCCGTTCTCGAACGCACTCAGCTTGGCGCCGCAATTGATCATCGTATTGCCGGGGATGTCAACTTTGTTGCCGTTCTCGAACAGAAACGTCGGATAGTAGCCATGGCAGCGCTGATGATCGTAATAGCCGTAATGATAATCCCAGCCGTGCTTGTCCAGCTCGTCGCCGGTCGTGGCGAAGCCCCATTCCAGCTTGCCGACTTGCCCTGTAGCGTACCCTGCGCGCTTGGCGATTTGCGGCAAGTAGCCGTCTCCCGGCCCGCCTTGAACCCCGGTGTTGTGGATCAATTCATACACTTGATCAAGCGTCATCGTCCCTTTATCCAGCTCCATGTAGATGCCGGCTTTCGTAAACGTCCACCGCCCTGCATGCGCATCGTGCACCCCGCACAGCAAGCTCGCCCGCGCCGGTGCGCAGAAGCTGCAGCCATAGCTTTCGGTGAACCGCATGCCTTCGGTGGCCAACCTGTCAATATTCGGCGTCTTAAAATGCTTTTGCCCATAGCAGCTCAGCATCCCCCGCCCCAAATCGTCCGCGTAAATGTAGATCAAATTCGGCTTTTTCCCCATGCGAACTCCCCATTTCCTGTAAAATGATTCCTACTTCCCGGCTCCAGCCCCAGCCCCGGCCTGCTGCTCGACGAGCAATGCCACATCTCCCGCCGCCTCCACCTTCCCATGCAACTCCGGCTTCCAGTCGGGCTTCTCGCTGAGCTGAATCCCGCTCATGCCGACGGCGGGCTTGCCGTTCACGAGCGAACCCGTGTCGAACAGCACGGCTGTCTTCTCCATCCCGAACGCTTTCTTCTCGTACTTGTCCGGCAGCTCAAAGGCGTTATTCTCCGAATAAACATGCGACGAAAAACCGGCGACAACACTGGAGTGGTACTCGCCCTTGCTGAACCGATACAAGTTATTATACACGTGAACCTGCCCATAACGCACCCTCGGCGTGCGCTGGCCGACATTTTCGAACAAATTGTGGTGCAACGTTACTCTCAGATGATCCTGATCGGACGTTTTGCTGTCGCTCGAACCAATCAACATCACCTTATCATGGTCGCGAAAAATGTTATACGAAGCCGTCACATCATTCGATCCGTTCGTGATATCGAGCAGCCCGTCGTGGTGTTGGTAAAGGGTGTCGAAGTATTCGCCGCTCGTATCATCGGTGCGTTTCCCGTCGCTGAACGTGCAATGATCGACCCAAATGTGCGTCGAATTCGTAATGCTGACATTGTCGAGCGCCGAATTCCAACGCCCGCCAAGATCGTTCGGATCCCACTGTGGAAAATAATCGAACGCGTCTTGAAATTCGATGTGGCGGATGATAACGTTGTCCACCTTGTCTAGCGCCAGCATCCCGCCCACGATTTTCGCATCTCCGCCAATGCCCGCCAGTGTCGTGTTCGAACTCATCGGGATGACTACGCGGCGCAGCTGGTTTTTCGACGAGAGCTGGCGGGCTTCCTCCAGCGGACCGGCGATCGGCTTCTTGCCCCAGGTTTTCGGATCGTACTCCTTCAAATATGCCTGAAAATCGTACTGCGGGTCGCGATAGTCTTTCTCCTCCAAGGGTCGATTGTTGTCGTCGACGCTTAAGTTGATCGTCCCTTGGACGAGGACGATCTTCGGGGCGTTGCCCGCGAGCGCCATCACCAGCTCCGCTCGATTTGTGACGATGAAGAC
>JAJFMO010000274.1 GCA_020697475.1 Paenibacillaceae bacterium
GGACTGCCGAACGGCGCCACCCCCATTTGCCAACCGTTGGGATCAAGGAGCACCGCTTCATCCGCAGCCACGTCTTCTGCGATCAGCTTATATTGCCAATGCTGTGGAGCCAAAGACGAATCCGCTGCGACCGACTGAAGATGTAACAGTTCATGGAACACGTACAGCTCGCTGTGCCACTTTTTCAAAATAGACGGTTCAATCTTGCTAATCTCCCGATCATACGTCATCCATCCGTTACATTCGTGCTCTACATCGGTGATCTGTGTATATACCGCAGCGTTTAGGCCGAGACTTTGAAGCAGCTTCAAGCCCTTCAACCATTCTTGATAACGGACGGACCACTCTTGCGCATTAGCATATTTTTCTCGGCTAATTTCGGCTACCGGATCCCAAGATACCGTGATTTGCTGATCTTCATGCCAAATATGGCCGGGCACCAACACATCAAAGCCCCCGACTTCGCCAAGCACGATCGCACGTTCACCTAATTGCCGGCGGTCCGGGATAGAAGGGTGGAAAGAGTAGTCGTGGGTATCGTGCAAATGCCCGATCTCATAGTCGGTCCATCCGCTCGCATTGGTCACCAGACGGGAAGGGTCGTAGGCCATCGTCCATTGCGTCAACCGTTCCGTATCATGCTGTCCCCACGCCTCGTTGAACACGATCCAATGGGCAACGGATGGATGGTTGTAGAGATGATCGATCATTTCCTTCTGCTCCCGCTGCCATTGGGCGGACGACTCCGGGGTAATGTTCGGTTCGAATTTGCGGGTGCAAACCATATCCTGCCAAACGATCAGACCCAGCCGATCGCAATGGGCATACCAACGGGCCGGATGTATTTTGATATGAACCCGCACCATGTTGCAGCCGATGTCTTTCAAATACTGCAGATCGAAGCGTGCCGCTTCATCGGATGGCGGCGTCAAAATCCCGTCCGGCCAGTACCCTTGATCGAGCGGGCCATATTGAAAAATCGGCTGATTATTCAGCATGATCCGCTGAATCCCAAGCTCATCGGGTTGTATGGAAATTTTCCTCATTCCGAAATAGCTTGTTACTTCATCGATCGTTTGCGAACCGTGTTGAAGCTTGACATTCATATCATATAAAAACGGTTCGTCCGGCGACCAAAGCTTTGGATGATCCAGCTTGATGCTTATTTTTCCCCCTAATGATGCCGAACCCGTGGCTGTAATCCGGCCCATATCCAATATTTCGACGAGGATGCATTCGTCCGTTGCATGGCTTGCATTCGTTAAAAACGCCTCGATATGTACACAGTCGTTGTCAACATCCGGCGTAATGGAAAGCCGTTCGATGGACGTTTGCGGCACTGGCTCCAGCCAGACGGACTGCCAAATTCCGGTTGTCGGCACATAGCGGTAGCCTTTGCGGTTTTCCGGAAGCGCCTGCTTGCCCAACGATTGATCGCCCATATTGGTCGGATCCCATACGGCGACCACGATTTCCTGCTCTTTTTGCTTGAGCGCCTCGGTAATGTCCAACGCGAACGGGACATACCCTCCGCGATGTTCTCCCACTTTCACTCCATTCACCCAGACGACCGCATGCCAATCAACCGCTTCAAAGTGCAGGATAATCCGCTGCCCTTTCCAGTCTTCAGCAAGTTCAAACGTTCTCTGGTACCAAAGTGTCTGATGGGGGCGCATGAGTTTTCCTACCCCGGACAAAGCGGATTCCACCGCAAAAGGAACAAGAATTCGGCCATCCCACATGCCTTCCGAGCATTGCTGCCAATGCTGCGACAAATACGCTTCATCGCACAGCAGATCGGCCTTCGCATTCTCCACTCTGCCTTCGTTCCACTCCCGCTTATCCCCGACAATTTTGTAGTTCCACAAACCATTCAAGGACTGCCAGTCGGAGCGAACGAGATTCGGTCTGGGATACTCGGACCAAACGCGTTCAGGAGAAACCTCCTTCGCCCATCTTGTCCTGATTTTGTTCCCCGCAGGTTGCCATTTCGCCAATGATTGATTTTTGTTCACACGTCCGTCTCCTCGTCTATAATTTGTTTTGCGATCGCTGCCGCTGCCCGTCAACTCTATATTATAGCTGACACTAGCGAAATGAACAGAAGAACATAAGCTGTGGATGAAGTGGCGCGAAAGGGCGATTAAGCGTAAAGGTGGGGCGAGGTTGTCGAGACGTTACTTTTGGTAACCAAAACTATTTGCGGTAAAAGTGGGGGGTTCGGGTCAGCTAGTTGCGGTAACCATCGGTAACCAAAACTATTTGCGGTAAAAGTGGCAGGTTCGGGGAATCCACGTTGCTTAGAGGTTTACGCGACAAGGGGGGACTAACTTAACGTTTTTTCGAGCCATTATTTGATGCGAACGATGGGGGTAGCGGCAAATAAGGTTGTCTGGAGCCTTTATTCCGGACTTCTGAGCAGAAACTGGGCCTTCTCATTCAAATAACGTTCTGAAAAGACGCTATGAAGCGAATAAAGCAAAAGTGGGGAAAATAACGTATCGAAACAACCTAATTTTGCATGCGATAGATCCGATATGTCGAACGATTCGAACTACGACGAGTGTAATTCGGCTTGTGTCGCCTGTTAGATCGAATTTTCCAGAATTGCAGCAGCCTGGGCGCCGCGGCCACCCTACCGACGCCAACGTCGCATTTTGTGATACAATTTATGGAAACACCAGGCGCAAAGCCTGAATGAGGGAGTTGGGTGCAATGAGCGGATTGGTTGTGCATTTTGGCAGCATGACGTCGGAGCAGCAGAAGCAAGCCGGGGGCAAGGGAGCGATGCTGTCGCGAATGTTCCAGGCCGGCTACCCCGTCCCGGAGGGTTGGGTCGTGCTCCCCTCGGCATTCTCGCCACAGTCAAACGAGGAGCAGCCACACGAGATGCGGATCAGCGACCCAGCGTGGCGGCAACTGCGAGACGGACTGGCCCGCCTCCGTGCCAAGGACAAAGACACGCGCTTCGCCGTCCGTTCCTCCGCTCTCAGCGAAGACTCGGCGCACGCCTCGTTCGCCGGCGAATTCGAGACAGTGCTGAACGCGGCGACGGACGACGAAATTTACGACGCCATCGACGCTGTAGCCCGCTCGGCCCACTCCGGCCGCGTTCAAGCCTACAGCTCTGCCCAAGGCATCGATGAGGCTCACCGGATGGCCGTCGTCGTGCAGCGGATGGTACCGTCCGACATCTCCGGCGTCCTGTTCACCGCCGACCCGCTCACCGGCAGCCATAGTCGCATGGTCGGCAACTTCGTACACGGCTTGGGTGAGAAGCTCGTGTCCGGCGAGAGCGACGCAGCCGCCTTCACGATCGCCAGGCCGCAAGGAGCCTACGAGGGTCCCGCCGACCTCGCCCCTCACGCCAAACAGCTGCACCGCTATGCTGTCCGGCTGGAAGAACAGTTCGGCCGGCCGCAAGATATCGAGTGGGCAATCGCAGACGGCAAGCTGTACCTTCTGCAAGCCCGGCCGATTACCACACTGACGGTCGGCGATCCGGACAGCTACGAGTGGAACGACACACTCGACGGGGACGAGCTGTGGGTCAATACGAATATCGGCGAAGCGATCTGCGACGTAATGACTCCACTCACCTGGTCGACACTGCGTCACCTGGACAACATGACGAGCACGGTTCCGGGGTACTACCTCGTATCGGGGAATATTTGCGGCAGAGCCTACACCAATATTAGCCGAAGACTGTCGATCCTGGCCGCTTTCGGAGTCGATATGAACCGCGGGGCACGCATGATGAACGACGTATTGGGCCAATTTCCGCCCGGAGAGAAAATACCCGTCACACCTTTTTCGCGGAAAACAGTGGCCAAAGAGGTTATTCCAAGAATGGCCGGCATTGTCCGCAAGCTGCTGTCGGCGTACGCGGGGTTAGCCCGCTTTTTGCGAGAAACCCCGGATTGGTGCGAGCGGATGCGCAAGCGGATCATCCAGACCGAAACCGTACAGCAGCTGGCGAGCCTGGGGCGGGACGAGCTGATTCCCTATAACGTGAAGGCGCTCTTCTCCTTGCTGGCCGGCGCGGGCAAATCCGTATTGGTCACGAAGGTGAAAAAGGAACTGGTCGAGCTGGTGGGGCTGGAAGATGCGAATGCGCTGCTATCCAACCTGCGTGGGGGAGCCGAATTGGCAAGCCTGGGGCCGGTCACCGGCATCGCGAAAGTCCGTCATGGCACTATGTCGCGCGAAGAATACTTGCGCCATTACGGACATCGAGGCCCTCACGAGTTCGAGCTCTCCATTCCCCATCCTGCCGAGGACGAGGGCTGGCTCGATGCTCAATTGGCGGACATCGGGCACGCACAAACGGACGTGGAGGCGTTGCTAAGCAAGCAGCAAGCGAAATTCGACGAAGCATGGGCGAAATTCCGCGAACGCTATCCTCATAAGGCGAGGCGAATGGCGAAGCGGATTGCCCGAGTAGGGGAGGCGGCACGTCTGCGCGAAACGGCCCGTTCCGAGTGGATCCGGGTGCTGCGGCTGAACCGTACATTTGCCTTGCGGGTCGGAGAGCTGACGGGCATCGGCGAGGATGTGTTCTTCCTTTATCAAGACGAATTGCCAAAGCTGCTTGCCGGGGATCGCACGGCTCTTAAACACATACCGGCACGCAAGCAAACCTATAAACGCTACCAAGCTTTCCCTCCGTTCCCGTCCGCCATTCGCGGCCGATTCGATCCCGCCCAATGGGCGCAAGACCCGAACCGCCGGTTGGATTACTACGATGCTGGCAGCACGGTCGCTGAGGAGAGCGAACAGTCTCCCGATGACCAAACGATAACACTCCGCGGCTTCGCGGGAGCGGCAGGCCGGGTCGAAGGATCGGTGCGCGTGCTCGCCTCCCCGGAAGAAGGCTCCCAATTGCAAGTCGGCGAAATCTTGGTCGCCTCCACGACGAACGTCGGTTGGACGCCGCTGTTCCCCAAGGCTGCCGCCATCGTCACGGACATCGGCGCCCCGCTCTCCCACGCCGCCATCGTCGCCCGCGAGCTGGGCATCCCGGCCGTCGTCGGCTGCGGCAACGCCACCCGGCGGCTCGCCACCGGTGACCGCGTCCTTGTCGACGGTGGGCAAGGTGTAGTGCGGATGGTAAAACCGCGCACTTAACATGACAAGCCAACTAACGGCAAGTCGAAATAGCCGTTCGTCACGGAGCCAGCGGCTGAGATCGTTCCTCCTTCTTCCCCATCATCCGGGGCGAATCCGTGGCAAGAGCCTTGGCGATCCAGAGGCGCGATTTGCGGTAATTGCGAATTTCCCGGAAAGTAAGCTTCCACTGGCCGAACGCAATCCGCACACTCCTGCGCGCATAGAAATCCGCCGGCATCCCGAGCGACTTCAAGATATACTTCATTCGGCGAATGTGAAACGAATTGGACACCAGCAAGCAGCTCTTCAATCCATGTTCTTTCATCAAAATGCCGCAGTTCACGACATTGTGCACCGTATTGCGGGAGACGTTCTCCAGCAGAATGCGATTCTCCGGAATGCCTCGCCTGACAAGCTCATCGCGCATGATCTCCGCCTCCGTCAGCTGAGATGCCACCGCTCCCCCTGAGAGGATCAGAAAGCGGTAATCCTCCGCGGAGAAGAGCTCATAAGCGACGTTTAATCGTTCCTGCAACAACGGATGAATACTTCCACCGTCGCAACGGTATCCGAGCACAATCAGCGCATCCGCATCCTTGCGGCGCAACACAGTCGTGTTAAAAGATTAATTGTATAATAGCGGCTATACAGGATCAACCTGAAAATGTTTTTATTGCCCTCGCCCGACGTTCTCCTATAGTAAACGGATAGACTTGTAATTTTCGTTGAATCCAGCTAACAAGGTCGCGCAAGGAGGAATACCTACGACTATGCAAATTTTTCGACACCCGATCTTTAATGCAGTCATCATCCTGGCGATTCTCATCGTGGCAGTGAATCTCGTTGCCTTACTGCCTTCAGGAGAAACGATGTCTTCGAACAGATCGCAAGAAATAGCCAACACAGCTTCCTTAACCGTAAATATGGCGCCAGTAGATGGCGATTGTTTCATTGTTCAGCTTCCTAATCAGAAGATTATGCTCATAGATGCAGGCGAGGGAGAAAGCAGACAAATCGTATTCAATCAATTGGACTCACTCGGAATAAAGCACATTGATTATCTTGTCGGAACCCATCAACACTCCGATCATATGTGGAATTTATTCCTCCAAAACCTTTTATCATCGTAACGAACTCCCTCTGTCATCAAATTTTCAGCTCACACTCCAAAAGAAAAAAAACACCCTTGATGGGTGTTTTAATATATTCATAGCGCCAACTGTTATTTGTGTTGGTATTGGACAAGATATCTCTTTCCCCGTTCGTTATAGG
>JAJFMO010000275.1 GCA_020697475.1 Paenibacillaceae bacterium
ATCCAGCATTTCGATATCGCGGCAACGCTGTTCGATATGATCGGCCTCGAAGCGCCTGCGGATTGGGACGCGATATCGCTGTGGCCGCAGCTGGATCAAGGTCGGGATGTTGTATTCTCCGAGCACGGCAAGGACAACGTATACAAGCAAGTGGATCAGGTTTGGATGATTCGCGACCGGGAGTATAAGCTGGTGCAGTATGACGACGAGACGTACGGGGAGTTGTACGATTTGCGGCAAGATCCTGAGGAGAAAAACAATGTATGGGATGATGAACGATACGAAGCGGTGCGCGGGCGGTTGCTTGAAGCTGTCGCATCCCACGGGAGCCGGTAAGTTTCGCGGCAAGGCGCGATTTCAGTGGAAGATATCGAGGTGAACTCAAGGTTGGACAGACGGCAATGTTTTGATGACAATTGGCGGTTTTATTTGGGGGATCTGGAGAATGCACAGAACCCCTGTATGGACGATTCCGGGTGGAGAGCCATCGATTTGCCTCACGATTGGAGCATCGAAGGGGAATACGATGAGCATCATGCCACTGGTCAGCGAGGAGGCTTTCTGCCTGCCGGGATCGGATGGTATCGCAAGTCGTTCGACTTAAGTACAAATACGTCGTGCAAGAAAGTATGTATCGAGTTTGACGGAATTTATATGAACAGCGAGGTTTGGATCAACGGGCGGCATCTTGGCCGCAGACCTAACGGCTATATCGGCTTCGAATACGATCTGACTCCTTACTTGACAGAGGGAACGAATTCCATTGCGGTGCGTGTGGATACATCCCGGGCTCCCAGCGGCAGATGGTACACGGGTTCCGGCATATACCGGCACGTATGGTTGACTGTAACGGAGAGCGTTTATGTAGCTCATTGGGGGACGTATATTGCCACGCCGACAGTATCCGAAAGTTCCGCTACGGTGGCGATCCGGACGACGCTGTGCAACGATTTGGACGTCGAGCAGGCAGGCAAGCTTGTCTCCTCGATTCTTGATGCAGGCGGGCTAGCCGTGTGCTCGGTCGAATCGGACTTTTCGATTGCGGCAAACAATAGACGGGAACTATTCCAGACAGGAGAGGTGGGCAATCCCGCCCTGTGGTCGCCGGAAACTCCCAGACTTTATACCGTGGTAACCCAGGTGGTTGCAGATGATAAGACCATCGATGAATACGAGACAAGGATCGGAATAAGACAATTCGAGTTTCAAGCCGAGACGGGCTTTCAATTGAACGGCAAGCGGATGAAACTGCAAGGCGTCTGCCTGCATCACGATGCCGGACCCGTCGGGTCCGCCGTGCCGTACAAGGTGCTTCACAGGCGCTTGCGGTTGCTGAAAGAGATGGGCTGCAATGCGATTCGTACCGGGCATCATCCGTTTGCCCCGGAATTTTACGAAATGTGCAACGAGATGGGTTTTCTGGTCGTGGACGAGGCGTTCGACGGGTGGGATGTGCCGAAAGCAACGGGGGATTACGGGAAATATTTTGCCCAGTGGTGGAAGACGGACCTTCGAGACATGCTGCACAGGGATCGCAATCATCCTTGCGTTATTTTGTGGAGTCTGGGAAACGAAGTGCGCGGGAAGACGGATGAGCAAACCGCTTTGATGCAAAATTTCGTCCATGAGATCGATCCGACACGGCCGGTCACTTGCGGCAGGGGGGAAGAGGGCATCCTCGACGTGCAAGGCTTCAACGGCCACGGAGGCAAGCCGGGCGCATTGGAGGAGGTTCACGAGAAATACCCGGATCGGAAAATCATCTTGACAGAGGAGCCGCATACGTTCCAGACGAGGGGCTTCTACCGGACGCAGACGTGGTGGCGGGATAAAGATCAACCGCGGTATGAAATTCCCAATTTGACGGAACAGGAAATTTTTTTCGATGGGGCGCTGCAATATAACTCTTCTTACGACAACAGCGGTGTCCGCAACAGTGCCCGCAATTCCTGGAGACGGACGAGAGACTTGCCTTACGTCGGAGGAGAGTTCCGTTGGACAGGCATCGATTACTTGGGGGAATCGTTCGGTTGGCCGGCCAGAATGGCCAACTTCGGCATCATCGATCTGTGCGGGTTTCCGAAAGACCATTACTATTTCTACCAGAGCCAGTGGACGGCTGAGCCTATGCTCCACCTGTTGCCGCATTGGACTCATCCCGGCTTGGAGGGAGTGGCGATTCCCGTCTGGGTTTACAGCACCTGCGACCGTGTCGAGCTGTTCTTGAACGGAGCATCAATGGGTATTCATGAGATGGATGACGAGATGGTGTTGTGTTGGGACGTTCCTTACGTGCCCGGCACACTGGAGGCAAGAGGATTCAAGGATGATAAACAAGTCGTGGAGAAAAGCGTCCGCACAGCGTCCATGGCTCAAGGCATTCAAGTGCAGGCGGATAATCAGGCATTGCTGCCTGATGGACGGGATATCAGTCATGTGGAGTTCCGCATCGTGGATAAGGAAGGGAATTTGGTTCCCCACGCCAACGATTTGATTACTTTCCATACACGCGGCCCTGTCCGCAATTTGGGGATGGAGAACGGCGATCCGCTGGATCTCACCCCACATAAAGTCAATTACCGTAAAGCTTTCTACGGGATGGGGCTCGGTATTTTCCAATCCACAAGCGAGAAGGGTGACATTGAGCTTACAGCAGCCGGTATTGTTGGGGATACGCGGTTCGAAGAATCCACACAGGCTGCGATTGCCGTCACCAGATTGATGTTGAGAGGGAGCTTGCGAGAGAAGTCTTGTGCGGTGCATTACACGATGGACGGTTCGCTTCCGGATCGGAGTTCGCCACTGTATGATCAACCGTTGGCGATCGCCGAGCCCTGCACGATTCGCGCTGCAATATACATCGATGGCGAATGGATCATGAACGTCTACGCCGATTTCGTGAAGGGACGCAAGGAGAAAGTGATCGACTTGACCCATGGGAACCGCACTATGGACAGTTTGCCGCGTCCGCATGGACCGTTCGACGAAGAAATGGTCGGTCAATGGGAATGCGGCGCTCAGAAGCTCGTCTTTGTCCAGGATGGTTCCGTTCAGCGAGTGGTGCAGAAGGCGAAGGCGGAAGGTCGCGTGTTCGAGCATGTGGGGTATTGGTGGTACGACTTTCCCGATGATCCATTTGAAACGCCGGACGATGCAGGCAAAGGAGAGATTTGGTGGCCTGACGGACAAATTTCCAAGCTTTATCTGGAGAATCAAGAGGCACAACGGGTCGTTATGGATTTGCATGGGCATACCCTCGTTTTTCATAAACAGAATCAACAGTGATGTTGAAAATGAGTTCAGGGGGAATTCAAATGTTAGCGAAGATGGGCAAGAAAACGGCGGTTCTACTTCTGGCCGGTGCGGTATCCGTGCTGTTGTTCGGTTGCGGGGAATCGGCCGATCAATCAGGAGCAAGCGCAGAACCGGTTACTCTGAACGTGTTGAAAGGCCAGACTTCGGGATCCGCTGAAGAATTTCAACGTTATTTTGCCGACCCGGTGAAGAAGAAGTACCCGAATATTACGTTGCAATACGTGGAATTGGCCAAAGGCCAAAAGATGGAGGACTTGCTCACAGCCGGGGATTTCCCGGATATCGTGTTCAGTGGACGCCGGGGCGCGGTCAATACGATTACGACGTTGGACATTGCTCTGGATCTGAATCCGCTTGTAAAAAAACACAAGTTGGATATGGGCAAGTTCGATCCGACTTCCTTGGATGCCGTCAAGCCGTCCGATCCGCAAGGGGCGCTGTACATGATCCCGTATACCGCCAATTTTTACGCGATGGGCTATAACAAAGATATTTTTGACCGGTTCGGCGTCCCCTACCCGAAGGAAGGAATGATCTGGGAAGATGTGATCGAACTGGCCAAGAAGGTTACACGCAACGAAAGCGGTGTGCAATATCGCGGCGTGGAGCCGGGGAACGTCCATCTGGTGGGACGCGGACTTTCGTTGGCTTATGTCGACCCGAAGTCGAACAAAGCGATCGTCAACACGGATCAATGGAAGCGGGTATTCGATCTGACCGCTTCAATGTTTGAAATACCAGGCAATACTCCCCCTCAGGAGAAGTTCAAGGATGCGTTCGATCCTTTCTTCACCGACAAAAACATTGCCATGCTGCCGTATTATACGGCTTCGATTGTCGATCGCTTCCAAACGATGGGGGAAAATAGCCAGCCTTTTGCCTGGGATTTGACAACGTATCCGAGCTTCAAGGAATCGCCGGGGATGACGGCGGAGGCCGATTCGAACGTTTTCATGATTTCCAAGACGAGCAAGCACCCTGACGAGGCGTTTCAGGTCATCGCCTTTCTTGCCGCGGATGAAGGCGTCCAAACGATGTGGGCCAAGATGGGGAAGCTGCCGTCACTCGAGATCAAGGGAATCGAGAAGCTGTATGGGCAGGATATTCCGGTATTGAAAGGGAAGAATGTTCCGGCTATTTTCAAGTCCAAAGTGCGCGTGGCGCATGAGGATACCGATTATGATCAAATGGCGAGAAATCAACTGCAAGCGGCTTTCACCGATGTGGTCTACAAGAAGCTGGATGTCCGGACCGCGCTGCGCAATGCGGAAGAAGCGATCAATAAGAACATTGCCAATGCAGGCAGTAAATAGAAAGGATACGGTTGTCTGATGAAATCGCATGAACGCCCCAATGTCATTGTGTTTTTTACCGACCAGCAGAGATGGGATACGACGGGGGTGCACGGCAATCCGTTGGATCTGACCCCCAACTTCGATCGCATGGCCAAGCAAGGCACCCACCTCTACCATTCCTTTACTTGCCAGCCGGTTTGCGGACCGGCAAGGGCGACTTTGCAGACCGGGATGTATGGAACGACGACGGGAAGCTATGCCAATGGGATCCCGTTGCCGCAGCATTGCCGGACGTTGGCCCATTATTTTCAAGAAGCGGGCTATCGGACCGGATATATTGGAAAATGGCATCTGGCTTCCAAGGAGCCCGTTCCGGAAGACGAACGCGGCGGTTACGAGTATTGGCTAGGCGCCAATGTGTTGGAGCACACTTCCGACGCTTACGATACGCTCGTTTATAACAACGACAATGAGCCGGTCAGTTTGCCGGGTTATCGGGCAGACGCTTTGACCGATGCGGCCATTCGTTATGTCGATGAGCATAAAACGGAGCCATTCTTCCTGTTTCTGTCTCACATTGAGCCGCATCAACAAAATCATCTGGACAGTTATCCGGCTCCCGCGGGATATGAAGATCGGTACAGCGGGCGCTGGATGCCTGCTGATTTGGCGGCCTTGGGCGGTTCCGCCCATGCCCATCTTGGCGGCTACTACGGGATGGTCAAACGTCTGGATGAGGCGTTGGGGCGGCTGTTCGATTCGTTGCAAAGTCTGAAATTGGTTGATCGTACAATTGTGCTGTTTACATCCGATCATGGCTGCCATTTCAAAACCCGCAAAGGGGGAAATGTGTACAAATCGACTTGCCATGAGAGCTCCATCCGCACCCCTGCGGCTCTTACGGGTCCTCAATTTAACCGGGGCGGTGAAGTACGCGAGCTGGTAAGTCTGATCGACATCCCGCCAACGCTGTTGGATGCCGCAGGAATCGAAATCCCCGCCGAGATGCAGGGTAGATCCATCCTGCCTCTCCTTAAGGGAGAAGATTGCGACTGGCCGGAGGAAGTTTTTATCCAAATCACCGGGAAACGAATCAGCCGAGCGTTGCG
>JAJFMO010000276.1 GCA_020697475.1 Paenibacillaceae bacterium
CAGCTCGTCGTCGGTCACTTGGGCATGAAACGTACTGCGAATCGAAGCGGTTGCCTCCATTCGCGATAACAGCGCCTTGAACGAAGTGATCCCTGAGCTTGATCGGTCTTCGGCAAGAGAATGGACGGAAGCGCGAATATCCTGCAGCCCTTGGCGGGCAACCTCCAACATCACGTCCAGCGACCGTCCCGCCTGCATGGGGTCGTTCGCCATCATGTAACGCAACGCTTGCATTTGCACGATAAGCGACGTTAGGCTGTGACCGACCGCATCGTGAATATCTCGGGCAATGCGCGCCCGCTCTTCCAGCACGGCGTACTGCATCGCTGTGCTGGAAGCTTCCTGCAACTGATCGTAAGCTTCCTGAAGCTCTATCAAGTGGCGCTTGTTTTCCTCGAACATTTGATTCCGTTGAATGCGATTGCGTACCGTTATGTATAGGGCAGCCGCCAACAGCACGAAGGACAGGAGGCTGAACAAATCGCCGTGGCCGAATCGCATATAAAGTGCTGCCGTTACGAACAACGCCACAATCGCCGGCAACGACGTCTTGGACATAGACAGGCGAAAAGATAAGGCAAGAATAACCACCGCAAAAAAATAAAGCAGCCTCGTCTCCTGATACAAGACGAAGCCGATCGCGGTTTCCAGTGCTATAACGAAGGTTGCCATCCATATTCGCTTTCGGGTCCACCATGATTTCGGGGATAACATGATGACGGAGCTGGAAATCCAGAACAGCACACTAAGCCCGATCTTAATCGTCGATCCCTGAAATAATCGCTCGGAAATCATGAGGTAACCAATAAACAGAACGCCGATAAGAACTCTGCTAAAACTATCGTAATCTTTCGGCCACACCTGCTTCGAAGACACGTGCAACCCTCCTTGTTCCGAACTTCCTTACAGCGCCCTCTCCCCTCATTCTAGCCTTGCCCGTCGGCAAAATCAAAAGGTTTTCGCATTCGAATAGTCATCTCTATCTGCAGATAGAGATGCAACCATCTCATTTTGTATCTGCGGTTAGTTTCCGCTTCTTCGGAATTGGGATAACATATTCTCTTAGAAAACATTCCTGACAAGGAGGCAACATTTCATTATGCCTATTCAAACGATTGTCGTCGCACTTCTCGCTCTTTTCATCGTGTACCGTATCTATTTGCGCGTTCGCCGCAGCATAGGATGGCAGCAGCTGAATCCGGTCAAATTACGGATCTCCTCCATCATCTTGACCGTTCTCGGGATCGTCCTTCTGGCCCTTGGCGCAACACATCCCATCAGCTTGCTTTCGGACGCGGCAGGCATTGTGATCGGCGGCATCCTTGCCTACTACGGTGTGGCCACGACCCGGTTCGAGCAGCGTGACGGCCGCTGGCACTATCGCCCGGGCACGTGGATCGGGGGCCTGGTTACCGTGCTGTTTTTCGCTCGAATCCTTTATCGTCTGTACGATATGTTTGTCATGAGCTCGTCAGGTAGCGGACTTAGCGCGGCAGACAGACTGCAATCCATAGCCGGCGGATGGTCAGCTGGACTTATGCTCGTTCTGTTCTCTTATTATGTCGTGTACAACGTCATCATTATGCGTAAGCAGAAGCGTCAAGTCATTTCGCATCGCAGCTGATTATTTGGCGCAGGTAGAAGCTGGATTCGAGCGAATCCGGCTTGCAGTCTTCTACGGCTCAGGTTTCAAGGCATCGTCTAAAGCTCGTTCCATGTTTGATTTTTACTCTACACGAAACACAGCCCCGCTTGAGGTGCCAGAGCTGCCGCCCATTAGCGCCACGAACAAATACGCCGCTTTGCCCCCTCTGATCAGTAGCTGGGGCCGCTCCATCCGTTCGGTAGTTCCTCCGAAATAGACGTCGCTGCGGTCATACCCGAGCTGCGGTTCCGACCAGACGAGGCCGTCCTCCGAATGAAGATAAAGTCCCGTGCGAGGGCTGAATACGCCCATGTCGCGCATGATCATATGAAAGCGGCCGTCCTCGATGTAAACATACGCGTCCTCTACCTGCGAGCCGATCGGCGAAAAATCGACGAGCGGGTTCGAGGGGTGCCTTAAGTAAGGCCCTTCAATCCGATCGGCCACAGCCAAGCCCATTTTCCGCAAATTGTCGTTATAGCGGTCCCACGCCTTGTAATACAGCCAAAACTGTCCGTTCGGGTGCTGCAGCAGCGCGGGATTCACCGTAATGTAACTGTCCCAATCGAAGCGGTTGGGGCTGACATCCAGAATCGGCCCGTCGCCAACCCGCTCCCACGGTCCGTCGAGCGAATCGGACAAAGCCAGGCCGATCCGCTGCGTATCCACTGTTCCGTCCGAATTGCCGATATAAAACATCGCATACCGGTTCCCGACCTTCTGAACGGTCGGATTATGAATCGTGATCGCATCCCAGTGGTTGCCTCCCCGCCCTTGAAGCACCGTACCGGTCACCCGGTACGGCCCCTCGGGACGATCCGCGACCGCATGAGCGATTTCGCTATGTGTCAGCCAACCTCCATGAGTCGTTTCCAGAGGCCACCTGGAGAAATAAACGTGCACCTTCCCGTCCTCGCCGTCGATCGGAGAGCAGCACCACACGTGGTAGCCGGGCTCCTCCAAGATTCGTCCGACCGGAACAAGCCGATTGCAGATCCTTGATTTTTGCATCCGTACAGTCTCCCCTTCATTCCCGTAACTATGGTTGCCGTTCTCCTGCTTGCCACACTTCCCCGGGAAACCATTCCGGCTTTTGTTCAAACGTATTATTCTCGATGGCGATGTTGTCCCCGTTATATTGGATGATTCCGTAATTGCCGTCTATGCCGACATTGCAGCCAACCCCCTGCACATTGCCGTAGGCAGGCTGGATGATGCGGTTTCCCGATACTTCGCTGTCCTCGGCATTGGCTATAAACACCGCTGCGGCTTGAGGCCGTACTATGGTATTGCCGGTGATCCGTATATTGCGAAACAAGACGGCTGGCAGTAGCTTACCCGTCGTTTCGAGCGGTGTCAGCAAGACGTTCACGGAAGCAATCGGATACATGCCGAGAATCGCCTTTAACCCGTGCAAACTGTTGTTATCCGCAAAAGTATTTCCGCGTATCTCGATATTTGCCGGCAAGCCGCCTGCCATCCAAGGCAGCTCGGCTCCGACGATGAGGCCGGCCGCGCCGGTATATTCAATTTTGTTGTTTTCAAGCACGCCGTTCGCACCTTGAAGCAACAGCCCCCGCGCAGGGGTGTGGTGAAAGTAGTTGTTTCGGATTGTAAAGCCGCCGCTATCGTTCTGACCGTAAAATACGTAGTCCAGTTGAGCGGCGTCGACCGGTCGATCCGTCCAGACGCGAAACACTCCGTCTCCCGACCAGAGGGTCAGTTTCAGCTCCTTCTTCAACTGCGCCGCTTGATCGAGGATACTGCGGTCCGTCACTCGTTCGACTCTCGTGACAGTAACTTCACTGCGAATTCCGCCGGTATGCTGATCGGCGATTTTGAGCTTGGCGCCGGGCGCGAGGAGCAGGTCGCCCTCAAAGCCCTGTCTCGGAGCAATCAGCAGTTCTTGCTCGCCGATGACTTCGAAGACGGTGCTGATGCCGCCGCGCAGATTGATCATATCGTCGCCAGCATAAGCGAATTCGCACCCTTCAATGACCGGCCCCTTCACCGTGAAGGCGCTGTGGTAAGCATCCGCCGCCGTTGAGAGCAGTCGGCCCGTATTCGGTCTTCGCACGACTTGGCAAGCGGTCAACTTACTTCCGCCGCCCTTTCCGAAGGAGCCGGTCTCGCGTATTCCCAATCCAGGCGACGAATACACGGTCAAGCCGTTAAACACGATGCCCTCGCTTCGGTTAACGATCATCGCGGAGTCTCCATTCCGGTAAATGACCGCGATTTTATCTCCCTTTTCAATCAAATAATCTTTATAGGCGGTCTGGTATCCGTTCACGACCCGGGTTCTGAAATAGACCCGATACGTTCGTTCGCCGAGCTTCTCGATTTTACTCGGCTTGGAATAACTCCATGACTTGATGTCCTTGCCGTCAGGACTGAATACAGCCACTGGCATATTCGGAGGCTTCTTGCCCAGTAGCTGATCCGGAGGCAGGAAGCCGGGATCGAGCTCAAAATCGATGTAGCGATCCTTCTCGTCGTGAACGGCGATAATGCTGCCTTGAGCGTAGGGCTGCGGATCATAGTCGATCGTCAGCCCCTCGAATACGACGTCGCGGCTGTCCACCAACTCGAAGCCAAACTTGAACGCTTCCATCCAGAAAGTCACATCTTTCGCGACAATGCGGAAATGGTTCAGTCCTTGAAGCGTGATAAGCGCCCGCTTGCCGTTATCGGGAAACCGGTAATTCCCCGGTGGAATGACATACTCGGTTTTCCCTGATCGAAACGCGCTCTGCAATTGCTGAAGCATCTGTTGTCCGGCTTGCCGCTGCGATTGCTTATCCTGTTCGGTCCAAGCCGAGTACGGCTTTGGCAATGCCAGATTGCTCGGGTCGGCAACTTCCGCAACCGGCTTAAGACCGATCCCCTCCTCGGAAGATGCGGACTCCGGATCAGCAACCCCCGATTCCGGCTTCATGCTCATTGAGTACCATCCTATTCCAGCTAGCAACAAGGCAACGATCGCCCCGGCTACGACACCATATGATTTTTTCATCCGTTCAATCGCCCTTTTACCGGTTCGATTTTCATTACTTGACGTTCAGCTCGGCGACTTTCTTCTCTCCCGCCTCCTGCGCATCTCGCAACGCTGTGTTGATGTCCTTGTTCTGAACGATGACTTTGCCCAATTCATTAACCATAATGTTCCTCAACTGGGTCAAGTACTTGTTCACGAATACCGTGTCAGCGGCTTTCGTCTTAAACATATTTCCTGTGTTCTTCCCTTTGGCGAAATCCACATCCGCCGCAAAAAGCTTGATCATTTCTTCGTTTTTCAGCGGAGTCATCTTCCCCATCTTCGTCTGCGTTACCTGCACCTCATCGGAAAAAATTTGGTCGATCGCCATGAACGCTTCATCTTTCAGCTTGCTTGTATTGCTGATTACATAGTAGTCCATTCCGGCTTGACTGACCACATTCGGCGCTTCCGGCAAATACGGCATCGTGACCACATCCCAGTTCAAGCCGCCCGCCGTTGCGTCCTTGAGCTGACTGATCGTACCCGTAGAGCCGACAAACATGGCCAAACGCCGATCCTTGATAAACATATTAGTCGCCTGATTCATCTCTCCGACTTTGCTCAGCCCGTTGCCGTCAATTTTGTAAATGCGAGCCAAATGCTCGAACAGCTTCTTCCAGCCGTCCGTGTTGACTGTCACCTTGTCGGCTTTCGTATCGTACATCGTCAAGCCCATTTGGTTGTTTTGAATTTCTCGCGCTTGCATCAAGTCGAGCCCGCGATACTGCATGCCTCCCTCCTGACGAGTCAAGCTTTTGGCCAACTCAATCGTCTGATCCCAGGTCATTCCGTCTTTCGGGTAAGGTACGCCGAATTTATCGAAGATGTCTTTGTTGTAGAATAAAGCGCCTGACACATAGTCCGCCGGGATAAACAGCGACTTCCCCGGGCCCGATAAATCCTTGACTACCTGAACAAGCTCCGGCCGGAGACGGTTCATATCGAAATTATATTTCTTGATAAACGGCGTCAGATCGGTGAACACCTGTACCTCGGACAGTTCGCTGTAAACGC
>JAJFMO010000277.1 GCA_020697475.1 Paenibacillaceae bacterium
GATCAAGTTCATTTGCTCCTTCAATTTCGCCGTGAGGCCGGTCAATGTGCGGTTCGCCTCGAGCAACTGCCGCGCATGACCGGTGAATTCCCCGGAGGAAACGTGCAAATCATGCGATATCGACGAAAGCTCCTCGGACATCGAAGACAGCTTGACGCGGTTGGTCGAGATGCCCCAGGACACAACGCCGATCGCCTCGCCTGCATCATCCCGGATCGGCTTGCAGACGGCCAAATACGCCATTTTCGTATAAACGGAGTTTTCGGCATCGATCATTTTGACAATCGGCTTATTCTGGATTAACGCGGTATGAGTGCCCGAACCTGGGGTCAGAAGCTCCCCGACGCGCATGTTCAGCCCCAGTTGATCGTGAACGTACAAAAAGCGAAGCTTGTCGGCGATGACGAGGGTGCACGGCTCGTAATACTCGATCATTTCCCGGTAAAACTCTGCCGTATCCAGCAGATTTTCCATTATTCCCATGCGGTTCGCCGTCCTTGAACAATGATTTGCCTTTGGGTGAAAAAAAGGATCCCGCCAACCGGCCGGTCAAGTCACCGGCGCGGGGTTGAACAATACCAGATCGTTGCGCAGGCGATGGCGGTCAGCCCACGTTTGTTTACGGCCGCTTGCGGCGTCGAGGATGAAGCGGAAAATGTCCCAGCCGACGTCTTCAATGGTCGCTTCCCCGGTAGCGATCCGCCCGGCGTCGATGTCGATCAAATCCGGCCACTGCTCCTGCAAGGCGGTGCGCGTCGACACTTTGACGACCGGCGCGAGCGCCAAACCATACGGTGTGCCGCGGCCGGTCGTGAATACTTGCAGATGGATGCCGGATGCCAATTGCAGCGTGCCGCAGACGAAATCGCTGGCCGGCGTCGCCGCGAACAGCAAGCCCCGACGGTTCGCTTTCTCGCCATGGGTAAGCACGCCGTCAATCCTGCCGGAGCCGGATTTGACGACCGACCCGAGCGCCTTCTCCACGACGTTGGCGAGCCCGCCTTGCTTGTTGCCCGGAGTCGGGTTGGCGCTGCGATCGGCTTCGCCTCGACGCAAGTAATCGTCGTACCATTGCATCTCGGCGATTAACTCACGGGCGACTTCTTCGTTCGCGGCTCGCGGGGTCAAGAGGTGGATGGCGTCGCGTACCTCGGTTACTTCCGAGAACAGCACGGTCGCCCCGGCGCGAACGAGCAAGTCGGCGGCGACTCCAAGCGCCGGATTCGCCGTCACGCCGGAGAACGCATCGCTTCCCCCGCACTGCAAGCCGATCACGAGATCGGACACCGGGCACTCCACGCGTCGGCGGAGGTTCAACGTCGCGAGCCGCTCCTCGGCCGCGCGCATAATCTCCGCTGCCATCGCCGCAAAGCCGGCATGCTCTTGCAGCGTCACGATGCTGTCATCGCCGGCATCCGGCACGATGCGCGTCGGCTGCAGCTTCTCGCAGCCGAGGCCCACGATCAGAACTTCGCCGCCCAAGTTCGGATGAATAGCCAAGTTTTGCAAGGTGCGAATCGGAATTGCGGCATCCGGGGCGTTGATCGCCACCCCGCACCCATAGTGATGGGTGAGAGCGATTACGTCCTCGACGTGCGGGTAACGGGGCAGCAGCTCGGCTTTAATCCGTTGCACGGCATATTCCAGCACTCCGGCCACACATTGGACGCTCGTGGAGATGCCAAGGATGTTTTTGATACCCGCACTGCCGTCCTCATTGCGATACCCCATGAAGGTGTATCCGGTGAGCGGCGGTTGGAGCAGGGGCACTCGGGTGCATAACGGCAAATCGTGGAGGTCGGGCGGAGAGGGAAGCGTGACGAGCGCTTCTTTTACCCAACTGCCGCGCGGAATGGCTTGGGCAGCTGAGCCTATGTTCTCACCGTAACGGATGATGCTTTCCCCTTCGACAATATCCGTCAGCGCCACTTTATGTCCTTGCGGAATTGATTCCAGAAGTTTTAGTCCATCCGGCAAAACGGCGCCCTTAGGCAGCCCGCGATCGTTCGCAACGATCGCCACATTGTCCTGCGGATGAACTTGAATAATACGGGGCTCGTCTGCCATCTCCGCCTTCGCCTCCCGATGCGTTAATCGTTTTGGATACGCGACGAAATTTGTTTCCGCTTTATGTCGGCAAATTAGCGGAAGTTATTTCGTCGGGCTTCCTCAATCCGACGCGATATTGTAAAATTTCGCCGCTGTGCCGCCCAGTATCGCCGATCTCTCAGATTCCGAGTACTCGCCGATCGCCCGGTTCGTCTCTTCCCATACTTTCGCGTAATCGCCGGCCAGATTGGCAACAGGCCAGTCGCTGCCGAAGATCATTCGATCCGCGCCGAACTGCTCCAAAGCAAAGTCAATATACGGCCTCAGGTCGGCAGCCGACCATGTCTCCCAGTCTGCGGCGGTGTTCAGACCGGATATTTTCACATGGACGTTCGGATATTGCGCTGCTTGCTTCATCTGTTCGGCCCACAGCCCCATCTGCTTGTCCTTGATCGGCGGCTTGGCCATATGGTCGATAACCATCTTGAGCTCAGGCACGCGCTTGGCCAGTACCGGCACATGCTTCAGATGGTTCGGAAAGACGGCGACCACGTCGAACGTCATGCCGAACTCAGCCAGCGCCTTCAACCCTTCGATCACCGACTCGCGCACAACCCAATCGTTGTCCCGCTCGTCGTGAATGAGGTGGCGAACGCCTTTGAACAGCGGATTCTGCGTATACTGCTCCAGCTTGGCGCGGGCGGCGAACGGAATGTTGAGCGGCACCCAGCCGACGACCCCGCCGACCCACTTGTGCGAAGCGGCCGTACGCAACATATAATCGGTGTCTTCGTATGAATTGGCTGCCTGCACGATGACTGTCTTGTCGATGCCGGCCGCCGAGAGCAACGGCTCCAGATCGGCGGCTTCGATCGTCTTGCAGATCGGCGCGTCGGATTGATCCAGCCACGGATAGGCAACCTGCTGCAAATTCCAAAAATGCTGATGGGCGTCAATGATCATTCGACACATTCCTTTCTTTTTCTTGCAATAATTGTGCGGCGTTGCATATTTTCTCTTGGAAATCCCCATCTTAAGGATACTCGGCGAAACGTAAAAACAGGGGAAGAGCTTGGCACAAGCCGCTCCCGCGAAAGCGAAGATGCTTAAGGTGAACGGAATCGACAAAATCTTGTGGAGCATGGCTCTTCCCGGTTTCGGCCAGTTGCTGAACGGCCAATTTCTGAAGGGGCTATTGTTCCTGATCCTAGAATTCATTCTCAATAGCCGCGCGCGTCTTAACGACATCATCATTCTTAGTTTCAATGGGGAAGCGCGCAATGCAGTTGAATTAACCGATTACCATTGGTTGATGTTTTACCCATGCGTGTACATGTTCGCAATGTATGACGCTTACCGGGACGGTGGAGGCGACAGGCATCCGCTCGGTTCGCTGCCATTCGTGCTGGCTGCGTTCCTGGCAACAGTCGGATTGATCTACTCCAAAACTTGGCGAGTCGGCACCGTCTTATTAGGGCCCGTTTGGGCGCCGATGATCATGTGTTTCGTCGGCGTCTTCATCGGGCTTGCTCTGAAGCGATTGCTCCTGATACGCGAACGGCACAAGTCGATCGGTTAAGTCCGTTACAACCGTGGCTGCCATGCCGATCTCTCCCAATTCCCCGATCTCCCGCTTATTCCGATTTGCCCAAGCCGGCCAAATATTTCGCCCACGAGTGAGGCGCTTTGCCGACGTACTCGTACTTGTCGAAGGCGTCTCCGCCGCCGAGCAGCCTCGGATCCCGGGTCACTTCGAGCTTCGCGCGCAACTCGCCCCACAGCGACTCCTTCAGCGCGGCAAACTCCGCTTTGTTCGCCAGATTGTCCACACACTCCGGGTCGCGGACGATATCGAACAGCTCTTCCAGCGGCCTTTTGCCAAAAGATAAATTGTAATAATGATCGTTGCCCTGATCGTGCTGCTCAAGGATCAGCGTCTTGGTCGGCGAGCCGTCCACGTTCGGATAGCCCGTCTCTGGGTTTCCGGCAGGCCACAGCTCAGGCTTGAAATTGCGTACGTACAAATATTGTTCCGTGCGGATACAGCGCACCGGGTAGCTTACATCGCCTTCGGTTCCCACGTCGTGCCGCTCCTTGCCCATAAAGACGCGATCGCGATCCGCCTCCACCCTTCCGGATTGGCCGGATTTCAAGAGACTAAGCAAGCTTCGTCCAACCATCTGCGGATGAGCCGGAACGCCTGCGGCTTCGAGGAACGTCGGTGCGTAATCGGTGAAGCTGACAAGGTCGTCGACCACCCGGCCGCCCTCCGCGCTGTTCTTCCAGCAAATCGCCAGCGGCAGATGAAAGTCTTGCTCGTACATTTGGCCTTTGACGCGGGGAAACGGCATGCCATTGTCCGAGGTGACGACGACAATCGTGTTGTCGAGCTCGCCGATCTTCTCCAGCTCATTGAGCATAAAGCCGAGTTGGCGGTCGAACCATTCGATCTCGTAGGCGTAGTCCAGCAAGTCGCTCTTGACGATCGGATCGTCGGGCAAGTAGGTAGGCAACTCGGCTTGATCGAGCGTCTTGCCGGCGCGCATGCCTTCGCCTTCAACATATTTGCGGTGCGGTTCATGCCCGCCGTACCAGAAATAAAACGGCTGCCCTTGCGGCCGCTCGGCGAGAAAATCGGCGAAGTTGGCCGCGTAGTCCCGGCGGTTGATGCCCGTATTGGCCGGCGGCTCCAACGTACGGCGGTTGTATTCGGGGCCAGCGGGATTGCGGGTGAAGCCGCCACGCTCGTAATCGCCGGGTCCCCAGCCTTTGCCGGTGTAGCCGACGAAGTAGCCCGCTTGCTCCAGCATATCGGGGAATACCGCAAATTTAGCGGGGAAAATGCCGAAGTGGTTGCCCGCTTCCTCCATCTGCCAAGTGTGCATTCCTGCCAAGATGCTGGCCCTTGAAGGCGCGCACTTCGGGTTCGTAGTAAACGCATTCGCGAACAGGACGCCACTCCTCGCCACTCGATCGAAATTCGGGGTATGTACAAACTTGTGGCCGTAAGCGCTCATATGCGACGCGTCGTCGGCAATCGCGAAAAGTATGTTCGGTCGTTTAGATGTCGAATCGGTTGAGCTCATCGTGATTCGGTACCTCCTTGGGAGAGTTATATTGGGATTCGTCTGTGGCCATATTCATGTTCATTCTGACATACGCCTGCCGGATTTGGCAACAAATCAATGGAAAAGGCGATTGTCCACGCGCCGGCAAAAAACCGGCCCCAGTCGGCCAAGTTGTCCTACCGTACGCTCATGCCGGCATCGACGGCGAGGATCTGGCCGGTGATTTGGTTCGCCTGCGGCAGCGTGAAAAAGACGACGGCCGCCGCCAAGTCATCGCCGGTTTGCAGCCGGCCGAGCGGCGTGCGGCTCCCCTGCTCATGCAGCCATTCGGCCGAGTGACCCTCTGTCTCGCGCAAAGCGATCTCGCCGTCGGACGCCACCCATCCGGGATTGACGCAGTTGACCCGGATGTTGTCGGGAGCGAGCGCTCGCGCCAAATTGCGGGTCAAAGTCAGCAAGCCGCCTTTGGACACCGCATAGGCGAACAGCTCGGTCGAGCCGGTCGTGGCATGGCCCGAGCCGATGTTGACGATCGAACCTCCGCCCCGCTTCTTCATCAACGGAACGATTGCCC
>JAJFMO010000278.1 GCA_020697475.1 Paenibacillaceae bacterium
AGCAACCTGACGATTTCCTCCTTCGTCAGCAAATCGTTCCAAAACCAAAAAGGAACCGGCGTAAATTCATCCGCCGGTTCGAGAAATTGTTGCCGCAGCGTGTTCATTCTTTCACCTCATTCGAAATTGTATCGGACGGCTACAGCTGCCGCAACGCCTCGTCGTGCGCGGCGATCGTCGCCTCGATATCTTCGTCGGTGTGGGCGGCGGAGATGAACATGCCTTCGAATTGCGAAGGCGCCAGGCTCACGCCCAAGTCGAGCATGTGCCCGAAATAGCGGGAGAACCGCGCGAGATCCGACGTCTTGGCCGAGTCGTAGTCGATTACCACGCGGTCGGTGAAGAACGGGCACAACATCGATCCGACGCGGTTGATCGTGCTGGCGATGCCGTGCCGCGCCGCGTTGGCGGCGAAGCCCGCTTCCAGCCGCGCCGACTTGCGCTCGAGCTCGTCGTACACGCCCGGCTCACCAAGCAGCTTTAGCGTCATGTAGCCCGCCGTCATCGCCAGCGGGTTGCCGGACAGCGTGCCGGCCTGGTAGATCGGCCCGCTCGGAGCGATGCGCTCCATGATGTCGCGACGGCCACCGTAGGCGCCGACCGGGAGACCGCCTCCGATCACTTTGCCGAGGCACGTCAAGTCCGGCGTGATGCCATACCGCCCTTGCGCGCAATGATAACCGACGCGGAAGCCCGTCATCACCTCGTCGAAAATGAGCAAGCTGCCGTATTGCTTCGTCGTCTCGCGCAAGCCTTCGAGGAAGCCCGGCAGCGGGGGCACGACGCCCATGTTGCCGGCAACCGGCTCGACGATGACGGCGGCGATTTGCTCGCCGAATTTCTCGAAGGCGAGCTGCAAAGACGGCAGGTCGTTGTACGCGACCGTGATCGTATTGGAAGCAACGCCCGCCGGTACTCCCGGGCTGTCCGGAAGCCCAAGCGTCGCCACGCCGGAGCCGGCTTTAATCAGCAGCGAGTCGGCGTGCCCGTGGTAGCTGCCCTCGAACTTGACGATCTTGTCGCGCCCCGTAAAGCCGCGGGCCAGGCGAATCGCGCTCATCGTCGCCTCCGTGCCGGAGTTGACCATGCGCACGACTTCGATCGACGGCACCCGCTCGCACACAAGCTCGGCCATTATCGTCTCGATTTCCGTCGGCGCGCCGAAGCTGGTGCCTCGCTCCGCCGTCTTCTTGAGCGCTTCGACGACTTCAGGGTGGGCATGTCCCATAATGAGCGGCCCCCACGAACCGATATAATCGATGAATTCATTGCCGTCGATGTCGTAAATGCGCGAACCCGCTCCACGCTCCACGTATACCGGGGTCAGCCCTACCGACCGATACGCCCGCACAGGGCTGTTCACCCCGCCGGGGATGACCTTTTTCGCCGCTTCAAACGCTTGCTCCGACTTGCTGCTGACTCTGCGCTTATTGCTCTCCATCGCTATCTTCTCCTGTTCCAATGCGTGAATTTTATGATAAGATAGAAGGCAGACATCCCCCGAAAGAGGCGAACGCCATCCATGATTGAATTTTTAAGCAAAGTTCCGCTGTTTGCCAAATTGAACGAAACCCAACTGCAGGCAATTGACCGAATATGCGGAAAAAAAACGTTCGCGGCTGGAACGATACTTTTCCGGGAAAATGAAGTCGGAGACATTTTCTACATCGTGTTGTCCGGCTCCCTGAAAATATATAATACCACCAAGGGCGGCGAGGAAAAAATACTGGCCACATTCAAGCCCGGCGAAAGCTTCGGCGAGCTGTCGCTGATCGACGGCAAGCCGCGTTCGGCCACCGCCCAGACGCTCGAGGACAGTGTGTTGATCTGTCTCGACGGCACGTTATTCCTAAGACTGCTGCAAGCCAACTTCGACATCACCAAGTGCATCATGGAGGAGATGTGCAACCGGCTGCGAGAGACGAATCAGCACGTGCAGGACTTGACTTTCCTCGATTCGCGGACGCTCGTACTGAAGTCGTTGATCAAGCTGGCGAACAAGCACGGCAAGCGGTCGGGCACGATGATCGAAATCCGCATGGGACTCAACTACGACGAGCTGTCCCGCATGGCCGGTGTGCAGAAGCCGGTACTGATGCAGGTGCTGCGCGATCTGCACGAGCGGCAAATTCTCATGCAGGGGCCCGAGTCGATGAAGCTCGATTTGGCCAAGCTGCGGTAGGCCTGGTGAAAATGCTGCCAGATCCTCCTCTAACGGTTGTGTGAGACGTTATTCAGCCGATAAGAAGTCAAATGGGCGAAAAAAGGGGAAATAGCGCTTGTGGCAACCGTTAGGGTGAAGAATTCCGCGTGCAGGCGCTAATAACGCTTGTGGCAACCGCTAGAAGTTTTGTCGCCCAAAACAGGCTGCACGAGTTGCTGAATAGTTACGAGAATGTCGGAGTTTTGCCGTTACAGGCTTAATCACCCCGAACAGTTACGCTTAAGAAGAAGCCGCCGATCGCTTGGGCGGCTTCTTTGCCTTGCCGGATGCAGTCGGGCAAGCCGACGCCGTGGAAACCCGCGCCGGCGATGGCCACGCCCGGCATCGCGGCGGCCAGCTGCTCCCGCGCCGCGCGGACGCGGTCAAGGTGGCCGACCGGGTATTGCGGCATCGACTTCGGCAGCCGCGTGATCTCGTGGAACAGCGGGTCGGCGTCCAGCCCAAGCATGCTTTTCAAGTCGGCGCGGACGCGGGCGACGAGCTCATCGTCGGACATGTCGAGCCAGCCTTCGGCGCCTGAGCGCCCGACGTAGCAGCGAAGCAGCACCTTGTCCGACGGAGCCGTGTGCAGCCATTTGCTCGACGTCCACGTGCAGGCAGTGATGAATTTGCCTTCGGTGCGCGGGACGAGGAAGCCGGAGCCGTCCAGCCGGTCGGCCACGTCCTCGGCGCGGAAGGCGAGGATGACGTTGGCGACGGAGACGTAAGGAATGTCCGACAACGCCTTAACGGCAGGTAGCGCATCGAGCAGGCGACCGATCGCGAACGTAGGGAGCGCCAGCACGATCGCGTCGAAACTCTCGATATCCCCGTCGTCGAAACTCACCTTGTACCCTTGCCCGCCATCCCCATCGCTGCCATCCATTCGGCTGATCGCCGTCAGCCTTCTCCCCGTCTGCAACCGCACACCATCGCGCTTCAGCGCCGCCAACAAAGCTTCTACCAGGGTGACCAGCCCGCCCCGGTACGTCAAAAACATGCTGCTCCGCACCAGCTTCGCGACAGGATCCGCCTCGGACGTCGTACCAGTCGCGCCACTTGCGCCACTTGAAACCCCCGTTCCCGCTGCCGCAGCCTTCGCTGCCGCCTCCGCCTGCTTCCGCCCGGCCCGCGTACCGCGGATGAGGCTGCCGTGCGCCCGCTCCGCCTCGCGAAACTGCGGGAACGTCGCCAGCAAGCTCAAGCTGTGCGTATCGCCTGCGTAGATTCCCGCGAGCAGCGGCTCGGCGATGCCCGTGAGCACCTCCCGCCCGAGCCTGCGCGTAAGGAAGCCGCCGAGCGACTCGTCCGCCTCCCCCTCCTTGCGGGGCAGCACCCAATCGAGCCCGGCCCGCAGCTTGCCCGGAAATGACAGCAGCCCTGTCGCCATAAACGGCTTCAGCTGTGTCGGGATGCCCAGCATCAGCCCGCCCGGCATCGGATGCAACTTCCCCCGCCGCAAAATATACGTCTTCTTGGACTGTGGATTTTGCGCTTCCAGTTCGCCTTCTAGCCCCAACTCGCGGGTCAGGTCGATGATCGGCGTTTTGCGCGACAGAAACGAGTCCGGCCCTTTCTCGATCGTGAAGCCGTCCTTCCGCAGCGTGTTGATCTTGCCGCCGAACCGTTCGCTTGCCTCCGCGACCGTAATCTCGGCGTCCCATCCGTGCTCCCGCGCCTGCTTCGCGACGTAAAACGCCGCACTCAATCCGGTAATGCCTCCCCCGGCCACCAGGATCCTCTTCCTTTGACCCACTTTCTCCTCCATACAAACTCCCCCTGCCTGATCCCCGAACCCTTTTTCACCCACCGATTATAGCATTGATTCAACGATTGACGAAAGCGGACGGACAAACGATAATGAGAGGTGTCGGCGGCCACGCCGGGCGCTCCATGCGAGAGAGGAGAAAAACATGAGAAACTACGTAAATCGTACGATGTTTTTACGTCTGTTCCTCTATTTCTTTGTCGTTGTGTTTTTCTTGAACCTGATCATGGGAACGCTTACTTACTTCTACTTCAAGCACTCCATTCAAAGCCGCGAAATTTCCCGCTCCCAGGAAGCGTTGACCCAAAGCAAGCAGATGGTCGAGAACACCATCCAGGAAATTCAGCGCACGGCGATGGCTATCGGCCAAGATATTGCCGTCCGCAAGCTGCTCACCCGCTCCGACGGGGTGTTCGATTATGTCGAAGCGCAAAGCGTTATCGGCCTGCTCGAAGAAAAAGTTTATTCCTCCGTCTACCTTCATTCTATTTACCTGTACAACGAGAACGTCGGCAAAGTCATTTTCAACAATGGAATGATCGGCTTCGACCAATTTTGGGACCGCTCCGTCATCACCCAATTAAGCGAGGGGCCGCCCTATGACAGCTGGCTGATTCCCCACAGCCTGACCGATCTCGACGGCAAGAAGATCAATATCATCACCTACGCGCTGCGCATCCCCGAAGGCTCGCATTCGGACAGTTACATTCTGATGAACATTAAGCTGCAGCCGTTCTATCAAGCCACGATCCCGCTGTTCGGCAATTCGAAGAACGATGTCGCCATTATGGACAACCATGGAAGAAAAATCATTTTCAACGACAAATCTCCGCAAACCGTTCCTTGGGAAAATGTTTTCCGCGACCTGGCCGATCCCGCAACCGCCGGCTGGTTCACGCGCACGTTCGGCCAGGAGCATCAATTCATCACGTATATCAAGTCCGATTTCAATGGCTGGCTGTACATTAAGGCGTCGCCAACGAGCGAAGTGTTCAAGGAATCGAACCTGATCTTATGGGTCGTGCTGGCGATCTTGTTTATTTGCCTGCTGGCCGGGCTTATTCTTGTGCTGCTGATGTCCGACCGGTATTACCGGCCGATCTACACGCTCGTGCAAGGAATCGCGGGACTCGGTATCCCCGGGGCTACAGCTTCACCCGCACCCACCTCCGATGCGACTGCCACTGAACCTGCCACTGCGCTTGCACCGCCCTACAGCGGGACGATCCCTTCCCCACGCAGCTGGCGCACCGACGATCTGGGCCTGCTGCGCACCACCTTCGACAAGCTGTTGGAAGAGCGCGAGCACGTACTGGAAGAAATTCGGCGGCACGAGGAGCGGCTGAAGGATCACTTCCTGTTGAACTTGCTGCTCGGACGCGAGCGTGATCCGGCGGAAGCGGCGCGGTTAGCCGGCTACTACGGCTTGCAGCTTCCGAACAGCGGATATTTCGTCTGCCTGCTTCACCCTACCTTCAACAACGAACCCGTCGAACTCTCCTTCGACCCGGAACGCAGCAGCCTGCTTACTTACCAGATCATCCGGATTTGCCGGCAAATGCTGGACGAATTCGGCGGCGGAGAAGTCGTTCCCATCGACCGGCTGCGGATCGCCCTGATCATCCCGGCTGCCGCCGACAGTTCCCAGGCGGATTCGTTCGCCAAGCAAGCGGTCCGGCGTCTGGCCGAACAGATTTGCCAAGCGGTTGGG
>JAJFMO010000279.1 GCA_020697475.1 Paenibacillaceae bacterium
CGCTGAATCGGCTCCTCACTGAATGGATAGGGCGGCGCGGGGAGTTGCTCGATTATAGTGTCCAGCAATCGGCGATGAATGTGGCAGAAGAGCATGCCGATTGGGTGGAAGCGGAGCAGCGGGCCGAGGCAGCAGAGGCTGAGGAGACGGAGGCGATCGAACCGGGGGAAGACTACGGGACGGAAGTTGCTGAGTCTGCAGATGGAGGCACCGTACAAATCTCCGATCTTGAAAGGGAGATCGGGGAGCTTGATGGCGCTGCTGAGCGAATTCGCACCCAACTGCGTAAAGACATTGCTGATATTGCGGAGAATGCCAACCTGACACCGGCGACGACCCGAGACATTGCCCACGACTATTTGCAATGCCGCAAGCCAGGCTTTAAGGCGGGATTGTTTGCAAGCAAGCAGCGAACGGATCGGTATATCGCAGATAAGCTGGATGCGTTCTATGAAGATTTGCAGGAGCAAGTGCAAGTTCGTCTGGAATGGCATGTGAAGGATTTGTTGAAAAAGACACTTGAAACGCAAGGCATCCATACTCCCGAATGGATGGAGCGAGTCGACCAACTGTCAGCGGGGTTGACGGCGGCGTGGCTGGCGGAGCGGGTGTCGCCGCAGGCTGGCTTTACGTCGGAGTACACGATGACGTATACGAAGCTGGTGGCGGCGGAGCTCAAGGAGGCGTTTCGCCGCCGCAGCTTTGAGCTGGCCGACGCGGTGGCGGCTGCATGCGGTGAAACGGCGAAGCAGGTGGCTTCGCCGCTTCGCGCGCAGTTGGCGCAGCAGCAGCGCGGCGCTGCGGCGCAAACGCTGCGCGCCGAGCGCGAGCGGGCGGCCGCCGCGTATCGCGAGCGGCTGCTGGCGCTAGCGCAAGCCGCAGGCGCGAAGCGGCCGCAGCTGCGCAGCGACGCCGACACGGCAGCTGCACTAGCGGGCGACGCACCGGCCGTGCAACAGGATAGGGCTCGCGCCGCTGGCAGTTCGCCCGCCGCATCAGGCACGACCGCACCTGCAGTGGATGTTACGGTGGCTACGCCTTTAGCAGGCGCGGATGATCATGAGGCGAATTTGCGCTCCGAGGAAGTTTCAGAATCGGCAATACCCGTGCCGACAACTTCGCCCGCCTCGCTTGCCGCTGCCGACCATCGCAGCCGCCGGCTGCGCATGGCCTCGCTGCTGCGCGACGCCGCAGCAGCGCTATCGCCGCACGCCGCGCTGCAAACGAACGCGCGCACGCTGCGCGACAAAGAATCGCGCCTGCGCGGCCAAACGTTCACGATCGCGCTGTTCGGCGCGTTCAGCGCGGGCAAATCGTCGCTCGCCAACGCCTTGCTCGGCGAGCGCATCTTGCCTGTATCGCCGAATCCGACGACCGCGGCGATCAACAAAATCATGCCGCCGCCCGAGCCGGCGGCCCACGCCACAGCGAGCGTGGCGATGAAATCGCCCGAGCAAGTGCTTGGAGACGTGCGCTATTCGTTGCAAGCGTTCGGGCTTGACGCCGCCGATATGCCATCGGCGCTCGCCCAAATCGCCACGCTCAGTCCCGACCGCACCACCGGCAAAACGAAGCCGCACTACTCGTTCCTGCAAGCCGTCAAAGCCGGATGGAACGATACGCGCGAGCTTCTGGGCCGCAAACTGACGGTCACTATGGCCGATTACCCCGAGTTCGCAGCAAACGAGCGCAAATCGTGCTTCGTTGACGTGATTGAGCTGTATTACCGCAACCTTTTGACCGACCAAGGAATTATTTTCGTCGACACGCCTGGCGCGGATTCGATCCATGCCCGGCATACCGGCGTAGCTTTTAATTATATTAAAAATGCCGACGCGATCCTGTTCGTGACGTACTACAACCACGCTTTCTCCCAGGCTGACAAGGAGTTTCTGCTTCAGCTGGGCCGGGTCAAGGACAGCTTCGAGCTGGACAAAATGTTTTTTCTCGTCAATGCCGCCGACCTCGCCGAGAGCAAAGAGGAGCTGGCCGCCGTCGTCGAGCATGTGAGTGCGAATTTGTTGCAACACGGCATTCGCCATCCCCGGATGTACCCGGTTTCCAGCCAACTTGCGGTGGAGGCGAAGCTGGCCCATAATACCCACCTATACGAGCAATCCGGCATGGCGGCGTTCGAACGCGATTTTCTGCAATTCAGCATGGATGAGTTGACCGATGTAGCCCTTTTTTCAGCGAAAAATGAACTGGAGAGAGCCGCAAACATCCTTGCAGAATGGCTAGGGGTAGCCGAATCGGGCGAGCAGGAACGGGAGCGAAAGCTGGCGGAGCTTGACCGGGCGGTCGACGCATCTCTCAAACTGGTTTCCGATACCGACCCGGCTGCAGGCCAGCGCGATATCGCCAAAGAAATCGACGAATTGCTGTACTATGTCCGGCAGCGCGGCACGTATCGTTTCGGCGAATTTTTCAACTTGGCGTTCAATCCGGCGGCCATTCGCGACGACGAGGCTAAGCAGACTTTGACAGCGGCATGGAACGAGCTTCAGCGGCTTCTAGCCTACGATTTGTCCCAGGAAGTTCTGGCCACTTCCTTGCGAGCGGAAAGATTCATCGAGCGTCTGGCGGAAAAAGGTTTCCATCAATGGGGAGCGGACATCGCTGCACTTATTCCTTCATTTCATCCCTCCAGCTGGCCGTGCTTAACGTTGTCCACCCCTCCCGTTGACGATGAGTTGACCCTCCGGGAACTGGATGCTCGCTGGTTGACCGGCTTCTACAAGGGCGGCCGCCAATTTTTCGAAGGCGATGGCAAGGCAAAACTCCGACAAGCGATCGAACCGATCGCCACGCAGATGGTTGCCGATTATTTGGCCGCCCACGCTGAGTTGCTGAAGCGGTCTTACTCGGAGCAATTTGCGGAAGGGCTCGATCGCCTGAAAGCTCTCGCGAGTGAGACCGTGGCCGAGTACGGCCAGGGCATGAAGTCTGCGCTGTCGCAGATGACGGATTTGACCTCACTGGTTCAGGCGCAACAAACAATTAAAGCCTTGGTGGCGCAAGCCGAAGAACAGTTTCGATGATCCGAACTTAAACCAACCGGTGCTATAGTGATTTTCTAATATTAAAGCTTCCTGGGAGCACATCTCCGGGAAGCTTTATTTTTGATCCGCGGATTTCCATAACCTTCCCCCTGTTGATCCACCCCTCGAGATTTTTTATCGCAAAAATATGAAACGTTTCATGAATTATATTATTTCGATTGAAATTAACAGCTCTTGTGATTTCGAAAAATATACAATCTACTTTACGAAAACAATCCACGGATGATATGATAAATTCGTTGGAAACGTAACAGAAACATAACAGAAAGTCGAAATATCGAGGAAGCCGACGACCCTATAACTTGGAGGCTGAAGATGGAAGAGGAAGTAAGAGTGGATCTTGGAGAACCGATTGCCGCCGAATTCGTTTTCCCTTGGGAATTGTCGAGCCTTCGCGACCCTCCGATCATCCACCCGGCTCCCGATTTGGAGGAAGAGGGACTGACCGCGTTGTTTTATGACAGTGTGGCGTGGAAGGGGAAGCCGACGAAGGTTTTTGCTTACATCGGGCTCCCGAAGAAAACGGATGCGGGAAAAGTGCCTGGTGTCGTGCTTGTTCATGGCGGAGGCGGAACCGCTTTTGCCGAATGGGTGAGAGTCTGGGTTCAGCGCGGCTACGCGGCGATTGCCATGGACTTGGAAGGGCATATTCCCGTCAGCAAAGATAAACAAGGCCTCCGGCCGGCTCATCCATGGAGCGGTCCGGAAAGACAGGGGATATTCGCGGACTTTCGAGAAAGTCTTAGGGATCAGTGGATGTACCATGCCGTAGCCGATGTGTTGCTGGCTCACTCGCTGCTTCGATCATTTGCGGAAGTGGATGTTCAGCGGATCGGAATTACGGGTATTTCGTGGGGCGGTATTCTCACAAGTCTTATATCCGGAATTGATCCTCGGTTCGCTTTTGCCATCCCTGTTTACGGCTGCGGTTATTTATTCGATGCCGGAAATCAGTATACGGCAGCCTTCACGGCAATGGGCGATGAGCAGGATAAAATCCGCAAGCTTTGGGATCCATCGGCGTACCTTTCTAAAGCAAGGATGCCGATGCTATGGGTGAACGGCTTGAACGATACTCATTTCCCTTTGACCATTTTCGGAGGATCCTACGAAGTGTCCAAGGGACATCAGCCGTCAACTACGCTGAGTGTCATTCCCGGGTTGAAGCACGGGCATCAGCCCGGCTGGATGCCTGAAGAAATTTATGCATTTGCAGACAGTATGGTCAAGGGAGGTCCGAAGCTTCCGAGATTCGACGGGCAAACCAGGGACGGCCGCAACGTATCGGCAAAAGTACATCATGCCGGGGAGGGATCCAACGCGGAGCTCTATTACTTAACGGAAACTTGTGACTGGCCCACAGCTTCCTGGAAGAACCAAAAGGCGATCTTCGAAACATCCTCCGGCCAAGTACGGGCCTTGATTCCGAATGAAACCAAATATTATTTTCTTCGATTGACCGATGATCGGGGATTGTGCGCATGTACGGCGTTGAAGCAAGTGGGCGGGCAATGAATAGCCGGATTCCTTAATCAGGAGGGTAAGCGAAAATGAGAAGAAAGCCGAACGTTATTTTTGTCATAACGGACGATCAAGGGTATGGGGATTTGGGCTGCAACGGCAATCCGGTAATTCACACGCCGAATCTCGATGCGTTTTACGGTGAGAGCGTGAGGGTAACCAATTTCCATGTCGGACCAACCTGCGCACCGACACGCGCCGGACTTATGACGGGGCACTATGCCAACAGTACTGGTGTTTGGCATACGATTGGAGGGAGATCGCTGCTGCGACGTAACGAATGGACCATCGCGTCGGCGCTCAAGGAAAACGGTTATCGCACGGGTATTTTCGGGAAATGGCATTTGGGTGACGCCTATCCTTACCGGCCAATGGATCGGGGCTTTGAACAATCGATTGTTCATGGCGGCGGGGGGATCAGCCAAACACCGGATTATTGGGGGAACGATTATTTTGATGACACTTATTTCGTAAACGGCGAACCGCAACCTTTCAAAGGTTACTGTACGGACGTGTTCTTCAGGGAGGCTATGCGGTTCATCGAAGACAACAAGGATCGTCCTTTCTTTTGCTATGTGCCGACGAATGCGCCGCACGTTCCTTTGAACGTTGAACAGCGTTACGTCGATTTATACGTTGGCAAAGTACCGGAAAAGCGGGCTCGTTTCTACGGGATGATTACCAATATTGATGAAAATTTCGGTTTGTTGCGAAATAAATTACGGGAGCTCGGGCTTGAAGAGAATACCATTCTTATTTTCATGACCGACAATGGAAGCGCCGGCGGTGCGTCGGTGAATCGTGAGGGCTTTGTCACGGATGGATTTAATGCCGGATTGCGGGGACTGAAAAACTCCCCTTACGACGGCGGCCACCGGGTGCCATTCTTTATTCGTTGGCCGGAAGGGTCGCTGCGTCATGGCGAAGACATCGGAGAAATTACGGCGAATGTCGATTTCATGCCGACGATAATGGACTTATGCGGCATTGAGGTACCGGAAGGCCGGAGTTTCCACGGCAAGAGCCTTAAGCCGTTATTGTCCGGTCAGTGCGAGGAATGGGAAGAACGGGCACTCGTTA
>JAJFMO010000280.1 GCA_020697475.1 Paenibacillaceae bacterium
CTCTTAATACCCGCTTGCGAATAGCGTCTGTGTCACATATTTTGGCACGTGTTGCCAGAACCACGAGGCATCCCCGCGGAAGTGAATCAATGTGCCCGGCGGTAACCAAGCCCTTCGTCGATTCCCTCAACGGAACCATGGGAACGAAAATATCCGCATCCTGCAGCAGTTCTTCCAAATAAAATTCACGGTGTGCGCCGGAACGGTGAAAACAGGGTTCGCTTGCATAAGGATCCCATGCTGCGACATCCGCTCCCAGCATGTGGACGAAGCTTGCGTACCGGCTGGCAATGTTTCCGGCCCCAACAATACGGACACGTTTGCCTGCAACGGTGCCATTGACAAAACGGGCGTCATCGCCAAATTGATCGGCACGGGTAACCAACCCGCCTTCCTCCCTCTGATGAGCATATTTCCAGGGACGGTGCGAAGCAATGATCTCGTGGTGGGTTTGCGGAATGCGGCGCAGTCCGCATATCGTCAAGGCGAGCGCAAATTCGGAGACGGATTGCGCCCAGAAGCCCTCGCCGAGGTGGCTGTGAACTTTCACTCCCGCCTGTTGCAGATATTCCTGACATTCCTGAGACAGATTGCTTTTTCCATATTTGGCGGCGAATACGGCTTCTTGCAACCCGGACATAGACTTCAGACAATCCAGCGTTACCGGCACGCATAATAGTACCAGCCGCGTTATGCTCTCAGGATGTTCAATGATCTCACCGGCTGTGCGATTATCTCCGTTTTCCAAACGGATAAATTCCACTCCCCCCTGCTTTTCCCACAAAAAATGAAAATGATCGGCTGCGAATGGCCATGTAATATCGAATATCGAACTGACGACAATCACACTTCTCATGGCATTTCCTCCCTGAAACAATCAGATGGATTTTTCCGTGCGTTCTTCGTTATGGAAGCGGTGATATTTTAACTATAGTAATAGGGATTCCAAAAGTCTATGAGATATTACGTTTATTTATTGAGATATTTAACCTTGACAGGGAAAGCACCGCCAATTACATTTTATTTGAGGAGTCCCAATGGTACAGTGAAAAATTCTGCGATTGTGAGGTGGAAGTGAATGAGGTTTTTTACTGAGCTGCGATCCGACGCCCTTCCCCGTTCCCGCAAACACATTCATGTCGCTTTAATTGTAGAAACATCGAACGAATACGCCCGCGGCCTGCTGCGAGGCATTAAATCGTACATCCGCGAGCATAAGCCATGGTCGATCTATCTCGGCGAACAAAGCAGGGGACATATCGATCTGTCCTGGTTGCGGGATTGGCAAGGCAACGGCATTATCGCCAGAATCGAAACCAAGGAAATTGCCGAAGCTGTGCAAAGCTTGGGCGTGCCGACGGTCGACTTGAGCGCATGGAGGTGGCTTCCCGGACTTCCCTGCGTGGAGACAAACAATGAGTCGATCTCCCGGATGGCGGCACAGCACCTTCTGGAACGAGGCTTCAAGCAATTCGGCTATTGCGGAGACACGAATTTCTCTTGGTCCAACCAACGTGCGGCATTCTTCGCGCAAACTGTCGGGGAGGCTGGTTTTCCTTGCATGATCCATGAATCCGGGCTTTCCCAGTCCTGGCTGAAAGACCGCAAAATTTTAGCGGATTGGCTGGAATCGCTGCCAAAACCGGTCGGGATTATGGCTTGCTACGATATTTTGGGGCACAAACTGCTCGAAGCCTGCCGGCTGGCAGGGGTTGCAGTACCCGATGACGTGAGTGTTATCGGCGTAGATAACGACGAGCTTCTGTGCAACCTCTCCGATCCTCCGCTTTCCAGTGTCATGCCCAATACTTTAAAAACCGGCTATCAGGCGGCATCTCTCCTTGACCGAATGATGAGCGGTGAGAAGATTGACCCCGAGCTTTTTTTGATCGAGCCGTTGGACATCGTGACAAGAATGTCCACGGATGTGGTAGCAGTGGAGGATAAGCAAGTGTCGGAAGCGGTTCGTTTTATACGTAACCACGCGTATGAAGATATACAAGTAGAGGATATATTACGCCATATTCCCGTCTCACGGAGAGTGTTGGAAAGCCGTTTCCGCAAGCTGCTGGGGAGAACCCCCCACGAGGAAATCATTGAGGTTAAAGTCAAGCTGATCAAAAGGCTGCTCGCGGAAACCGAGCTGACATTGCCCGTGATCGCGGAGAGAATCGGTTTTAAGCATGTGGAATATATGAATGTGGTGTTCAAGAAAAAGACGGGGATGACTCCCGGTGCCTACAGAAAAAAAAGCGGCCGGTAAGCGGATCGATGGGGGTGTCCCAGAAGTAGTTTTTCCATCTACGATGGGTGCCCTGATTTATGGAATGAGTGAATTTTAGCATAATATGAGGAACGGCGACCTGCGCCGCCGCCCATTGTATTTTAAATTCTTCTCAAATTAAAGCCCGTATAATGGGTATGACTGCCTTCCGCGTTGGAAAATCCGATCATGCCGCTCAAATACGGCTGATCCCCGTCCGTATAATCCAATACTGCGTTGCCGCCGTTCGCCGATACTTGAAAGCAGTCGCCCACGGCTCTTACGGTGATTGCCACCGGCTGCTCCGGTTGCCATATCAGCTCGGTTGTCTGTAGCAGACGATAGCCGTTCTCGTTCTTGTACAGCGCGAGCTTTCCGCCGGGCGCGAGTCCGACCGCATAGGAGCGAATGCCCCCCTGCACGCGGAAGTTGATCCGGTGGTGTTCGCCCAGCTTCGGAATGAGCTCCGCCTCGAAAATGTAGTCGTCCCACGTCAGATCCCCCGTGTAACACTCTGCCGACTCGCCGTGGTAGCTTCCGCTCAGCTCGCCGTTCTCCAGCGTCCAAATCCCGCGTAAAAACGTCATTTGGCTAACCTCAATGTGTAAACCCGTCCACTTCTCCAGCCGCTCCTTGGCGAAATCGACGCGGTAGTTCGGCTTCCCGCTGAAATGGACGTCATCGATGTAGCAAATCAAGGTCGGGCTCGACCCTCGAGTCGGCGCAGGAATGAACTCGACACCTGCTTGCTCCAGGCAAGCTCCGCTCAGCGGCGGGATTACAAGCTGCAGCGACGTCCATTCGCCGACCTTTATTTCGACGGTTTCCCCGTAGAGGTAGCCGCCATCGCCCGTGCCTGCAGCCACTGCATTGCCGTCCTTGACGTATAAGCGGGCCTTCACGGGAAAACCGTTCGACTTCGGCGCCATCACCTTCGCCTCGACCGCCTGCCCCGGATACAGAATCGGTGAAAAGCACGGGTCGTAACGGTTATCATCGAAATCACCTGGGCGATAGTACGTTTGATGATACACCCGGTAGGCATAGCCTCCCTGCACTTTGTCAAACGTCGCCTTCAGCGAGCGGCTGCCGGTGGCGGCCGCCTCCTCGGTATTCACGAGCTCGGCCTTCACATGCGAGCGTTCGTCGCTGTCCCAGCGGAAGGCGTGCGTGGAGCCGGGATATTCGAAGTGAAAGCGCGGACCCTTGCCTTCGACGATCGCCTGCCAGCGCTCGGGAATCCGCGCGCCGGACACGCGGCTGCCAATCCGCGCGATATATGATGCGCACCACGGTACATCCAGATTGTTCAGCGAGCCGATGACGCTGGAGCAGCAGAGGAAATCGTTGATCGGCTCACGCCATACCGGGGCGATGTCATCGAGCCCGTTACGCACCCCGAGTACCGTCCCCACGTTGGCTACGTTGCAATCGGTGTCCCAGCCGCACATCGCGCAGATGTTGATCGAGCGGGAAAAGTCGCCCTCTCCATAAAGCAGCGATAAGATAATGACAGCTGTGTTCGGAATGATATGGCAATGCCTTGGATACTTGTCGTAGCCGAAGTTTGCCTTCACATATTTAAAGGCATCGCGCCAGTTGTCCGGATGCCCTTTATGAAAATCCATCACGGCGCGTGTCACGCGGGTATACTCGCAGTCCGCGGGGATGACCGCCAGGCCGCTTTCGATGATTCGGCGTATATCCTGCTCGACGAACGCCTCGGCAATGCAGGCGGCAATGAACATCCCGCCGTAAATGCCGTTGCCATCATGGGAAACGCTGGCGATTTTCTGTGCATATTCCGCAGCCAGCTTCGGCTGACCCGGTGCGATCAGACCCCAGACGTCGATGAAAATTTGCCCGCCGATCTGCTCGGCCACAGCATGGCCGTTCTGCGCGATCGAACCTGAGCGCGGCGCCATGATGCCGTTTTTCAAATTCAAATAGGCGGTATGCTCCGTCGATTTGCCGTAACCACCCCACCAGTAGAAGCCATGTCCGTCCGGCGCGTAGTTGAGCCAGGTCATGCCCATTTGCTCGGCGGTAATTTCTCGGGTGTGGGTGTAATCATCCAAAGCCCGGAGGAAAAACAAAGGGCCGTTCGTATCGTCGTCGGCGGCGAAATTCTTATACTCCTGAAGGTAGCCTTTCACTTCCCCGAACGTTCGCTCAATGCGCTCGTAAGACCACCCCTCGATATATCCCCCAAGGCGGACCCCAATGATTTTCCCCAGCCAGCCGGCATAAACTCTCTCCACATAATCGTGCTGCAGCGCCATAGTTAAGCACCTTTCTCAACAGGAAATTTTATATTCTTTACCTACTTGACCAAATGATTTTTTAAGTTCTGACCGTTCGCTTCTGTCCCAAAAGAAGCATGCCGGTATCGGGGTCTCTTTCTCCTGTCCCAAAGGGATCGTGCGTCTCCGACATCCATTGCTGCAAACGAGCTTCCAACGTTTCTCTGACAGACGCAAAATGCGGGTCATGATATAAGTTGTTTAGCTCCCAGGGATCGTTCTGCAAGTCAAACAAATACGGCCCGCGCTCATTTTCATGCCATCTGGCATATAGCCACCTGTCGGTTCTGACTCCCCGCCAATAACCTACCCACCTCCCGCGGCCAGGCCACCCTTCACCCAATATTTGCAAATAAACGGAGTCGGGTACTGGGCCCTCTTTCCCAAAAACAATATGCGACAGATCCGTTCCGCTGACTTCCCGGGGCACGTCAATTCCGCATAATCCAAGCAAGGTCGGCATGATATCCACGCTGTTAAACAATACGTCAGTTTGTTGGCAGCCCTTGACCTGCTGTGGCCAATGCAAAATAAACGGAATATGGATCGATTCTTCGAAAGGGGTCGCCTTGCTGGCCGCTTGTGAAACAGGCACCGACTTATCGCCGCATCGGCAGAACCCGTGACTCCGCAGATGATCGCCATGGTCCGAGGTAAAGCACAAAATGGTGTTTTCCATTTGCCCCCGCTCGTCGAGCGCTTTCATGATCCGCCCCATCTGATCATCCAGAGCGGTAACATTTCCGTAGTAATCGGCAATCTCCTGTCGTGCCGCAACTTCCATTTCGCTAGGTACATTGGGGCTTACATCCACTTTCGCCGGATCGTAAATGTTGAACTGCCCGGGGTATTTATCGTAAGGATGATGCGGAGGTCCCCACCCTACAAACAAGGCAAAAGGCTTGCCATCATCCTGTAGCAGATGCTCATCCAAAAATCTTAGAGCCAGTGAGGTTTCTTCTACCGGAGCCCATCCGTCAATTTTCCGCGGTCCCGTCTCATTCTCGTAGTAGGAAACATTGTAGTATTGGTGCACACAGTTGTTTGCCGCCATATAATCAAATCCG
>JAJFMO010000281.1 GCA_020697475.1 Paenibacillaceae bacterium
CCCTTGCTCCAGCGGGCGCTGATGGTACGGGCTCATGAACGTATTGTCGATCATCGACAATATCCCATGCTCCCGAGCCCACCCCGCTACTGCAGTGATATCGGTAATTTTCAGCGTCGGATTGGACGGCGTCTCGATGAACACTCCCTTAGTGTTCGGCCGACGCGCCGCCTCAACTTGCCCGAGATCGGTCATGTCGACGAAACTCGCTTCCACGCCCATACGCTTCATGATCGTCACAATAAAATGATACGTCCCACCGTATGCATCTTCCGAGCAAATGATATGGTCTCCGGCAGAAAACAGCATGAACGCCGCAGAAATGGCCGCCATGCCTGACGCATACGCGAATCCATTCGTCCCGCCTTCCAACGAAGCGATGTAATCCTCCAGCACATGCCGCGTCGGGCTGCCTTTGCGCGAATAGTTGAATTTCGGCGGCTCATCCAGCTTGAAATGATGAAATGTCGAAGCCTGATAAATCGGAACGCTCGATGCCCCGGTAAACTCATCAACTTCGGCTCCAAAATGAATCAACCGTGTCGCAAACTTCCGTTCGTCTGCACCTTCGCCTCTGCCTTCCCCTTCAACCGCACCCACCACAAACGCCTCCTGTTTAATCTGTAACGGCTCCACTTGGAGCCCAGTTAAGGACGGATCGCATTAAGAATGTGTTATTCAGACGCACCGGCAGGAGCCTTTGTCCGCGTCTCCGCATACGCCAACTGGAACGCATTCGACAAATCCGCGATCAAGTCTTCCACGTGCTCGATCCCGACCGACAGCCGCAGCAGCCGATCGTCAACGCCGACGCGCATGCGAATCTCCTCCGGAATATCCGCATGCGTCTGCACCGCCGGATACGTCATCAGCGACTCGACGCCGCCCAAGCTCTCCGCAAACGCGATCAGCTTGATGTGCCGCAAGATCGGCTCCACCAACGCAGCCTCCGTCATCCGGAACGAGAAAATCCCCGTATTACCCGACGACTGCCGCTGCTGAATGTCATGCCCGGGATGCCCCGCCAAAGCCGGATAATACACTTGCTCGACCAACATATGCTGTTCCAGAAACTCCGCGACCCGCGTCGCATTGTACTCGTGCCGCTCCATCCGCAGAGCCAGCGTCTTCATCCCGCGCATCAAGAGCCACGAATCTTGCGGTCCCAGCACAGCGCCGATCGAATTGTGCAGGATAGCCATCTTCGTCGACAGCTCGGCACCCTTCGTCACGATCAGCCCGGCCAGCACGTCGTTATGCCCGCCCAAATATTTGGTCGCGCTATGAATGACGATGTCCGCCCCGTGCTCGATCGGCCGCTGGAAGAACGGCGTCAACAGCGTGTTGTCGACGATCGTCAACAGCCCGTGCGACTTCGCCCAAGCCGCCACCGCCGCGATATCCGTGATCATCATCAGCGGATTGGTCGGCGTCTCGATCAGCACCGCTTTCGTCGCCTCGGTCCGCCCCTCTTCGAGCGCGGCCAAATCGTTCGTGTCAACATAAGTCGCCGTCACGCCGAACCGCGACATGATCTGCTCCAGCAGCCGGTATGTACCGCCGTATAAATCGAGCGACACCAGCAGGTGATCCCCTTGGCCGAACAAGGCAAAGATCGTCTGCAGCGCCGCCATCCCCGAGCTGCAGGCAAACCCGGCGTCGCCGCACTCGAGCTCAGCCGCCGCTTCCTCAAGCACCGAACGCGTCGGATTTTTCGTCCGCGAGTAATCAAAACCCGTGCTTTGCCCCAGCTGCGGATGGCGAAACGCCGTCGCCTGATACACCGGGAAGCTCACAGCCCCCGTCTTCGGCTCTGACAACGAGCCGATCTGCGCCAGCTTACTTTCGATTTTCATAGACAGCCCCCCACTCATATGGCGTTTCTTGATACACATAATAGTTCAACCAGTTGGAGAACAACAGATTGGCGTGCGCCCGCCAACGCGACACCGGCGTCTTCGTCGGATCGTCGTTCGGGTAGTAATACTTCGGCAACGCAATATCTAAGCCTTTGTTCACATCGCGATCGTATTCGTACTTCAGCGTCTCCGGATCGTACTCGGAATGCCCTGTGGCGAAGACCAGTTTCCCGTCCCTTGACGACAGCAAATAAATTCCCGACTCTTCCGACTCCGACAAAATGACGAGATCGTTCGCCTTCTCTACGTCATCCCGGACAATATCGGTGTGGCGTGATTGCGGCACATAAAACTGCTCGTCGAAGCCGCGCACAAGCTTGACGTTCGGCTCGTTGACGGTGTGTGGGAACACCCCGAAAATTTTCTCCTCCAACGGGTACTTCCGCACTCCGAAATGATGGTACAGCCCAGCCTGCGCCCCCCAGCACACATGCAGCGTCGACGTCACATTGTCCAGCGACCAGTCCATAATCCGCTGCAGTTCGTTCCAGTAATTCACCTCTTCAAAAGGCATTTGCTCCACCGGCGCCCCCGTAATAATCATCCCGTCAAACCTTTGATCGGCGATTTCGTCGAACGTTTGGTAGAACATTTTCAGATGCTCAGGGGACGTATTCTTCGATTGGTGGGTCTTCGGGTGCAGCAGCACGAACTCCACCTGCAACGGCGTGTTGGACAGCAAGCGCAGAAACTGCGTCTCGGTCGTCTCCTTAGTCGGCATCAAGTTCAGGATCGCTATTTTCAGCGGGCGGATATCCTGATGGAAAGCCCGAGTTTCGTCCATGATAAAAATGTTTTCTCTACATAGCACTTCTTTCGCCGGCAAATGATCCGGAATCTTGATCGGCATTGCGGCCACTCCCCTTCATGTAGAAATATAAATGCCTTCCCCGACAGAAAAGAGAAGGCATGCGGAACAGCCGTCCTCTCTCATCTCCCGGATCCCGAACGGATCCTGCAAGAATTAGCACCGTGCACTCCGTGTTCCTATGGAATGTCGGTTGCCGGGTATCATCGGGCTCGTCCCTCCACCTACTCTTGATAAGAGTTTTAAAACCATCCTATTCGGTTATGTTATTTATACTTTAATCAAAATGGGCTTACAAGTCAAGAGTTGCGCTCACGTTTGGGCTTGCCGCCGTATATACGTGGGAGTATACTAACGGGGCAAAGTAACACCCCACAAGTGGAGATTAGCTTCGAATTCGAATCAGATACTTTGCGGGGACCCCGAAATTATTTTTGGCAGGAAAAAGGTGGGGAAACGTATGAAAACGCGGTTGGTGCAAAACGGAGTTTTTACGTTGATTGAGGATGTCGCGGCGGCGCTGACTCCCCCTGAGAACGGGTTTTATTGGATCGATGCGATGCCGGAAGATTTGGAGCTGCTGCAGCCTTTATTCCACCTGCACGACCTGGCCGTCGAGGATTGCCTGAATGAAGAGGAACAACGGCCGAAGTTCGAAAATTACGACAGCCACTACTTCATCGTGGTCAACAGCATTCGCTTTGACGACGAGGAATTTTTCCTGCGTGCGCTCAATATTTTTCTCGGCAGGCATTACATCATCACAATCACGAAGCAGAAAATCAACGAAATCCGCGCCGTCAAGCCACGTCTGTGGGAAGAGGAGGTCAATTCCCCGGATCGTTTCCTCTATCATCTGATCGACTTGGTGGTCGACAATTATTTCGGGGTCGGCGACCGGATCGAGGCGCATATCGAACAGCTGGAGGAAGATATTCTGCTCGACACCAAGAAGTCGCATCTGAACGCGATTATCGGTCTGCGCAGCGAGATTCTGATTTTGCGCAAGATGCTGCTGCCGCAGAAGGAAGTGATCGCCACCTTAAACCGCAAGGAATTGAAACTGATCAGCGACCCGCTGCAAAAATATTTCGGCGACATCTACGAAAACGCCGTGAAGATTACGGAGACGTTTGATACGTTTCGCGACTTGATGGGCAACTTGCGCGAGGCGTATCAGTCGAGTCTGGCCAACCGCGCGAACGAGATTATGCGGGTTTTTACGGCGCTGACGACGATTTTTATGCCGCTGACGTTCATTACAGGTGTGTACGGGATGAATTTCCCGAATTTGCCCGGGCGGGATATCGCCTACGGCGACTGGATCATCATGGGCTTTATGCTGGCGATCGGCTGCGCGATGTTTTATTTTTTTCGAAAAAAGGATTGGTTGTAACGGGTACCCGCAGGAAAATTATAGCAAACAGCGAATGTTAATTATTGGCTGGCGCAAATTCACCGTCTTGTTACTCGCAAGAGAGCAGCCTTGATCATGGAACGTATACGGCGGCATCCTTCTTTCGATACAGAAGCAGCAGCGGAATAGGGACTTGTTGCCATTTTGATTTTGTTGCCGCCAAATGGAAATTTCCATTTGGCGGCAACGGTTTCTCGGTTAGGCTAACCCTTTCTCCCGGCGGAATTGGAGGCGGAGAAGGCGCAACCATTCGTACACCATGTTCACTTTGGACGATTCCAGCGACGTCGGTTCCGGGTAAACGAGTTGCATCACCGGCTTCAAGTAGCGGTCCCCTTGCTCTTCAAAGGCGCTCCACGCCTTCTCGCGCTCCTCGCTCGGCATCGACTTGAGCTCCGTATCGATGAGCGGCTGTACATCGTACCCTTCGCGGTCGAGCTCCTCAACCATAGCCAGCAAATCGCGGCGGCGCAGCGACAATTGTTGTTGCAGCTTTGCCAGTTCAACTCCATTAGCGATGCCTTCCAGAAGCTTCATCTTCGTTTGTTTGCGGAGTTGGCGCGCGTTCTCCTTGTCCTCCTCCAGCTTGTCCAACCATTGAAGGTATTCGGACTCGTCAACGTCCAGCTTGACCCAATCGAGCGGAAACGAGGTTTGCCGCACATGCTTGGCCGTAATGGCCAGCAAATCGCTCGCGTACAAATCCGAACGTTGTTTGCCCATGCCGGGAATTTGCTTCAACTCGTCGATCGTCTGCGGCAGGAAGTTCGAAATCATGCGCAGTTGCGAGTTGGTTGCAACGATGTAGGCGGACTTGCTTTCCTTGATTGCCCTTTCTCGGCGCCAGAGCCGCAGTTCCTCGTACACCGCCTCGTTCGCCCGGGTGTCCCCATAATATTGCAGCAACAAGGCGAAGTTCGCGCGCTCGGCCGTATACCGCTGAAACGGTTCGCGTATTAGAGGGCTGTACCCGTCCTCGAGCTTCTGCCGAATATTCCGGCGAAATTCTTCTAACATCGCCTCCCACGGCTGGCCTTCAAACCAGCTTTCTTGCACCGGCCTGCCGTCTTCCTGCGACTCGTTCCAAAACACATGCCAGTTGCCCTTGTCCTCGCAAATCGATACTTGCGCCGTCTTCACCCGGTCCTCCTCCGTCATTTTTTCCAAACTGTTCAAAAATACGAGATTCATGAATCCACCTCCAATAGTATTTTTGCGCACAAAAAAGCACCGCCCTCCACGTCATTCGTGGAAGAGGTGCTTCCTCTTTCGCGCCTATGAATCTCTCATCCCTATCATACACCAGCCATGACGGCGCTTGCAACCATTATTTTCGCGAGCCTTGCCAAAATCGGCTATAATAGGAACCAACCTACTGGAGAAAATGGAGGACCCCCAGACATGTCATTGGAAGACATCGATTTCTTATCCGACACGACCGAGTCGACAACGACCCGTTTTGTCTGTT
>JAJFMO010000282.1 GCA_020697475.1 Paenibacillaceae bacterium
TTGGAGGTGTAGTCCATGCGCAATTGCCGGCCGGTCCAGACAGCTTCCTGGAGCAGAGGCAGCAGGGGAACATCCTCGCCGCCGCCTGGATGCCAGCCTGCGCTATCTACATACAGCCTTTCCCGCATATCTTCCGCATCGCGACGCAGCGTCGGGGACAAAGAAGCGAGCAGCTTCAGCAATGCTGCCTCGAACTTGGCACCCCAGCCGAGGTCGTTCAAGTGTCGGTGTGGCCTCGCAGCCAGCAAAGATAATATTTCTTCCCGGTTCCAGCCGGCCCAATCGGTTCGGTAACCTTCCATCAGCTTCCACCCGCCTTGGGCGCCGCGTTCGGCATACACAGGCACGCCGGCTGCGCCCAACGCCTCCATATCGCGGAAAATGGTTCGTTCCGATACTTCCAGTCTGGCGGCTAACGCTCTCGCCGTCAAACAACCGTGCGTTTGGAGCAGAAACATAATCTGCAACAGACGATCCGCCCTCATCGATCGCTCCCTCCCATCGTTGATGCGTTAGCCATTTGAACACATCTTAACATGAAAACATGACGTCAGATGACATATATAAGAGCTACAATAAGAGTCGAACAATGATGAGGAGAGGAAGGTCAATGATGATCGAAAATAAACCGCTAAAAGGAAAAATCGCCGTTGTCGCCGGGGCGACACGAGGAGCGGGGCGGGCGATTGCCATAAAATTGGGAGAAGCCGGCGCGACAGTCTACGTGACCGGACGCAGTGTTCGCGGCAACCCCTCGCCGCTCGGGCGGCCGGAAACGATCGAGGAAACGGCGGAGAAAGTTTCCGCTGCTGGCAGAATCGGCATCCATGTGCGCGTGGATCATACCGATGAGGCGCAAGTGAAAGCGCTGTTCGATCGGATCGAGGAGGAGCAGGAAGGGCGCCTCGATATTTTGGTGAACGACGTGTGGGGCGGAGAGAAGTACATCGAATGGGGGAAGGGCTTCTGGGAAGCTTCCCTGCAAGACGGATTGTTTCTACAGCGCCAAGCCGTGCATTCGCACATGATTACCTCGTATTATGCCGCACCGCTGATGGTTCAGCGTAAGCAAGGACTCATCGTCGAGGTAACGGACGGCGTCGGCTATCATTATCGCGGTCAATTGTATTACTGCATGGTCAAGATCGGCGTTTCTCACTTGGCACAGGCGATGGCCGCCGAACTCAAGCCGCACGGGGTGGCGGCCGTGGCAGTGACGCCCGGTTTCTTGCGTTCCGAGGAAATGCTGGAGCATTTCGGCGTGACCGAGGCGAACTGGACGGACGGGGCGGCGAAGGATATTCATTTTCTCCAATGGGAGACTCCGTTCTTTGTCGGTCAAGCCGTGGCCTCTCTCGCTGGGGACCCGAATGTGTTGGAGAAATCAGGCCAATTGCTCAGCTCGTGGGGGTTGTCGGACGAATACGGATTTACCGACGTGGACGGTCGACGGCCGCACTGGGGGTGCTATGCAGAGGAGCAAGGTTTTTGAAGGCTGCCCCGCCCGTCTCGTCAGGGAGATTAAATCGGCCGATCTTTGATCGGCTCGTCTCCATCCTCCGGCAATCCGTTCGTCCGCTGAGCGTAACGATTGATCCAGTTGTTGAACGCCATGACCAGCAAGGGGAGAAGACCTCCAGCCAAATGGGCTGCGACAAGGAAGTATGCGGCCGCAGTATGATTGCCATGAAAGATCGGAGCGAAGTATTTGAAGGAAGTCAGAAGGATAACGATAAAAAAGATAACGGCTACAGCTATTTTTTTGGACGGGGCTAAGGTGATGCCTCCCATCACAGCCAATGCGACACAAAAAACATCCGAATATAGATGGCTGAGCACACTGGCCACTTCCCGGTGATTCTTGACAAAGGGTCCGATCAGCATTCTTTGCACGGGCAATCTGACAATAACCATAGCGATAAAATAAGTAATAAGCACAACCGGAATGACCATGATCCACTTAAAAAGGCCAATGCCATCAATGTTTTTCATATAGTGCCTCCGTATGGGAAAATCTCTAAGCCCTTATTCTTCTGCTAGCAGCAATTTGTCTGTCTTGGAAGCTGCCTGCGAAAGCAAGCTCTGAATTTCGGCTAACGTACTCGTGGAACCTTGTATATAGCTCGCCAGACTGGATCCTTTAATCCGAGGATTGCGGTAGGCAATCGGCATGACGGCATGTTCCAATTCTTCGATACCCACCTTCCATCCCGGATCGTTATCCTGCCCTAGCTTCCGGATAGTAGACCTGGAACCAAGCATTTCCCGTTTCGACCAACCGATATGAAATTCGCTTTCCGGGTTCAGGACAATATCCTTGATGAATTTCCAAGCCAGTTGTTGTTGGTTGGAAGCGGCGACAATCGATAAAGCTTCAACCAATACGACGTTGGCGCGAACCCCTTTCATCAGTCGTGGCAGCGGAGCGACTCCGATCTTACCGTTCAGCTTCAGATCACGAGTAAAAACAGGGTAGTTCCGCAATCTGCCAACGCCCATCCCCGCATTGCCTGAATAAATTTCCGAAATGATGGAGGTTGTTCCATCATACACAATTTTTACGAAGTCAGGGTTATTCTTACGATTTAGAAACATGTTGAACACATCAGCCACAATCGGACTGTTCGAATATCCGGTTAGTTGGCGGTTGTCGGGAGACAACAGGCTTCCTCCGCCGCTTTGTGCCAACGATTCGATGAAATCGACGATGAGCGGGACGACACTTCCATAAGACTCCTTGCTCTCGAGGGTATTCGCTTCTTTCAATTTGACCGAAACCGTGAAAAATTGCTCCCAAGTCCAATCCCCTGCCGGGTCGGGGAGACCCGCATTGGCGAACCATTCCTTGTTATAAAACACGGCAAGCGGATCAGGCGACATCGGAATGGCGGATAAATTTCCATCCACTGTCACCATATCGATAAGCGGTTTGTGCAAGTCGTTAAGGCGTGCTCCGTCTCCCTGAAACCGCGGAAACAAGTCTGCAAATATCCCTTGCTTGCTTATCCCCGAGATGTACGGGCCAAAGAGGAGATCGACTTCAGCCGCCTCCCTTAGTCTTATCGGCAATTGTTTCCCGTAGTAGTATTTCAGGGGTACAGCGTCGACGATTACCCTCACCCCGGGATTGGTGCGTTCAAATGCTTTTGCATATTCGATGAACTTGAACATTCTGTAATTGGTTGATCTGGAGTTGGAATCGGGCACAACAATTTTCAGCCGGGTTATTTCTTTCGAGCTTGGCCTTAAGTCGCTGCTTCCATGATCAATATACTGTTCCAACACGAACCGCTTCCACTCCGTCTCAACCTGATCCTCCGAGCTCTGCAAGATCAGCTCGATGCTGGCAGGGTCTCGAATCAAGCGATGGAGAGCTTCCCAATTGTAATTCGTGACGATAAAGTCAATAAACGTATAAACAAATTCACGCCCCCCAATTCGTAAAAAAGCTTCTGAGCCTGTATCCCTTAATCTTTGGATTGAAAGGACTTCGCGATGCCGGCAAATGGAGGTGATCCGTCTCTTTACCTGTTCGCGAGACCATTCTTGCCCAACGTATTCCCCGATTCCGTGTAGAAGAAATGTCGGAAGGGACGGATTCATTTGTTTGGTTAGCGCTTTAGTGTATAGAGCCAGCGAACGTTGAATGATATTGTGATAATTATATTTAGGCCCGGGATTCAAAGGGGAAACGATCATGACATGATTTAACTTGCCGAAGCCCCCGATGATGGTATGAGCAGGGGTATAATCTTCCCCAAGCATCGTCTCCTGATCAGGATAGATCTCATAGGTAATCTTCGTTTCCGGGATATAATTCAATGCCGTTGTGATGCGCCGGAAATTTTTACGCAAAATGGCCATGAAATCTTCGGTCACCTTCTGGAACTCCGGGCCGCTATGTCCGGTTTCCAGCATATTGACCATAAGAATATATTGCTTTGGGTTGAAAGGAGCGGTGACATGCCAGCTTTCCAGGTCGTTTCTCATCTTGCCCAGGCAGCGATACATCCGGTTTTTGAGCGAGCTTTCGTTCATTTTCAACAGCTTGGCGATGTCGCGGAACGAGTAGTCGGCCACATAACGAAGCGTGAGAATTTCCTGATCGAGGCGATCGAGCTTGTTTAAAGAGGTACCCAAGTCAATCTTAAAATCCACCTCCTTTGTAAAGTCGGTGGTCAAAAAACGCGAGCAGTTTGTTTCCCGAGCCGCGAGCAATTCTTTGGTGCGGTAGCTCCTTTTGGCCTCGTTGATGATCGTATTGGTGGCGATGGAATACAGCCAAGTGTACAAGCTCGACTTGTTTTGAAACGAGTCGATCGCTTGGTTCGCTTTAAGGAATACTTGCTGGGTCAAGTCTTCCGCCTGATCGCTTCCGGCCCTGTACGCGATATATCGCTTGATGCGGTCGTAATGCTCTAAGAGCAAATCATTGTCTTGCCAATTCAACGATCGGTGCACCTCCCGATAGGTTTGACTGGATTAATTTGCTTCTGCAAGCTTCTGGTCGATCTCGGCGGCAGTTTGTGAAAGCCCGCCCTGGAGTTCGGCCTCTGAATGAAGCAAAGCAAGTTTGTTGAAAATGGCGGAGGAACTAACTGATTTAAGCTTCGGATTGCGATAAACGACCGGCTTGACGGCATGGTTCAACTCGTCGATGAACACTTTCATTCCCGGGTCGTCATCCAGTTTGAGCTTCTTGATAGCGGCCCGCGAGGTAAGCATTTCCTGCTTTGACCAATCGATCTGGAATTCGCTGTCCGGGTTCAGGGCGATATCTTTGATAAATTTCCAGGCCAGTTGCTGCTGTTTGGACGCGGAGACGATGGATAGAGCGTCGACCTCCACGGCATTGGCGCGAACCCCATTCTCCAGGCGGGGCAATTGAGCGACCCCAACCTTGCCTTTCATCTTCGGGCTGCGGCTAATAAAGGGATAATTAAGGGATATCCCCACCCCCATGCCCACATTGCCGGAGGATACAGCCACGTTGATCGAATTGGCTGAATCGGGAACCTTTTTTACTACATCCTCGTTATCCATATCCTTCATCATCAGGTAAAACGCTTCTGTAACGGCTCGGCTGTCCAAATAGCCTTTCAAATGGCTGTTGTCGGGGGACAAGACACTGCTGCCGTTGCTTTGCGCAAGCGATTCGAATAAATCGGTGACGACCGGGACGGCGCTGCCGTAAGTTTGTGTTCCTTCTACGGTATTTGCCTCTTTCAGTTTCACCGACATGGTGTAAAATTGCTCCCAAGTCCAATCCCCCTTCGGCTCGGGCAGGTTCGCTTTCTGGAACCATTCCTTGTTATAGAACACAACCAGCGGCCAAGGAGACATCGGGATCGCCGTTAACTTGCCGTTCTCTGTTACCATATCGGTCAACGGTTTGAACAAATCGTCGGGAGTTGTCCGGTCTTGCTTGTAAAATGGGAGAAGGTCGGCGAACAATCCCTGCCTGGTGAATTCGGAATCGTAAGGCCAGAAGACAAGATCGACGGGATTGGCGCCGGTGATTCGCTCCACCAATTTAGGTCCTTGGAAATCCGGCTGGTTCATGGTAACGACCGTCACCGTGACCCCGGGATTGGCCGATTCGAAC
>JAJFMO010000283.1 GCA_020697475.1 Paenibacillaceae bacterium
GAATGCGTTTGCGAATTAAATGGTTTTCAAAATTCACGATGGTCGTTGCCTTCATGGTTGTCGTTGGAATGAGTTTTTCCGGGTTGGCGGAGGCAAGCGCCATTACTTGGGTTCCGCTGAAGGAACCGGGCTCGGGGGGCAAGATCGCTTCCTTGATCGTCAGCCCTTTCAACTCGCAGAAGGTGCTTGTCGGAGGAGACATGCTGGGTGCGGCCGTGAGTAACGACGGCGGGAGCAGTTGGAACTCGAGCGTAGGATTCCCAATGTGGGAGATGGCTGAATTCACGTTTCATCCGTCCAACAGCAGCACGATCTGGGTGGCTGCCGCAGGCGGACCGTTCTTAAGCACGGACGGTGGAGTGAACTGGACGTCGAAGAGAAGCGGAATGGGAACCGCGAGCAGCAGTTATTTTACGGCACCCATACAAAAGATCATCTACTATGATCCTGCGGATAATGACAAACTATTGGCGTTCGGCGGGTCCCACCGTCAGTGGGACGGAGGATTTACGGCAAACAGCCAAGTCGGAGCCGTGTGGAAGAGCACGGATCACGGCACGAGTTGGACGAAAATTGCCACGCTTCCCTCAGCGGGCAACGGTAAAAATATTATGTCCGCCTATTTGGCTTCGGACGGTACTTTGTATGCGGCGGTTGACGGAGCAGGCGTGTACAAGAGCACCAATCAAGGAGCGAACTGGTCCCCAATCAACACAGGCTTGCCTGGCGGCGGCACGAGCGTTGCCTGGATCACCGGGAAGCCGAACAACGCCGCAACCTTATATGTCGCGCTGCGGAACTATGATTCCGGCAGCGGAACCTACGCTTCCGGAGGCATATACAAGTCGGTGAACAGCGGATCGAGTTGGTTCGCATCGAATACGGGATTGAACCAGACAACCGGCACAGCGTCCACGGCTTCCTCCTACAAGATCGTCACTGTGGCGCCGTCGACTCCAAGCACTTTGTACACAGGCGATCTGAATCATGGGACGGTGTACAAAAGCACGGATAACGGAGTGTCATGGGCAAGTGTGCTGACAAGCAGTTCGACCGCCAAAGCTTACCCCGCCGGTCCGAGCGCGGAATTTATCGAGGTTGACCCCGGAAATGCCCAGAATGTGTTTGTCGGAACGGCGGAGACGATCTTCAAAACGTCGGACGGCGGCACGTCGTGGACGGATTCCACCAGCATCGCCTCGGGTTCGAATTGGGTCGGACGCGGTTATTCGGGACTGGTTGCGCGGGGATTTGGATTCAATCCGAAAAATTCGGTGAAAGCGGCTTTCGTCGGTATGGATGCCGGGAAGTTCTGGCATAGCGCCGACAGCTTGCAAACCTGGTCAAGAGCCTCCAGCGGACTGGAGAAGTGGCAGGGCGCCCGCGGGCTGACGTTCAGCGGCTCGGGCGGAAACACAATTTACGCCACTTTGGGGCAAAAAGATTTTCGAGGGATCGGCAGATCCACTGATGGCGGAAGTAACTGGAAAATGCTATCCGGCAACGGCTTGGGAGGCAACGGAGGATCCGGGGAAGTCGCGAACGGGCTGCCGAATTATCAGACCGGCTCCAAACCCGGCAATATCTATGCTCATCCCGATTTGATTAACGATGTGTGGGCGATCGTGAACGGGAAAATTTACAAGACGACGAACGGCACATCAAGCAGCAGCACCTGGTCGACGGTCGGCCCTTCCGGCGTAGAGTTTCGCACTATTGCCGCCGCCAAAGGATTTCCTCTGACGTTCTATGTCACGAGCGACCAAGGGATCTACAAGACGACGAACGGCAGCAATTTTACTCAGTTAAGCGGTTTTAATTATCCTACCGATTATGTGGCGGTCGATCCGAACGATCCCGATGTCATTTACTTTACTCGGGAAGAAGAGGACGATTCCGTCAAAGCGAACGGACTTTACAAATACGACGGATCCGTCTGGACTCGGCTGAGTGTGCCGGACTCGCATAACGGCAAGTATTTGTATGCCGTCGACGTGGATCCACATGACAGCGATCGAATTGTCGTTACATCGATCGATAACCCGTCGAAAGATATTTCCGGTGCCGAAGGCGTATTCTTCAGCCAAGACGGCGGAGCCAACTGGACGAAAGAAAACAGTGGGTTGCCCTTGCTGCGGGTAGGCGTGGCGCAATTCAACCCGAATATCGCGGGACAGATCATTGTGGGAACTAACGGCCGCGGATTTTTCAAAGGAACGTTCACTCCATAGTCGGAATTCGCCTCGAAATTCGTTGCAAATACTGGTTAAATCCCCACCCTGATGCTATACTACGTTTTTGAATAAGCCAATGAAAGGGTGGGGCGCTTGAGTTACTCCATTGGGTTTGATTTGGGCGGGACGAACATCGTATGCGGCCTGCTGGACGCGGATAATCGGCTGGTGGGTACGTTGAAACGGCCGACACAGGCGGACCAAGGGTTCGAGCATGTGATCGGGCGGATGGCCGGTCCGCGGGGTCGTGATGGGCGCGTCCAATTTGGGCTGGCGCGATCGCCCCGCCGCCGAGGAGCTCGGACGCAGGCTTGGTTTGCCCGTGTACATCGACAACGATGTACGCATGTATGTGTACGGCGAGGCGGTCGCCGGTGCCGGCCGCGGGTTTCGCGTCGTGCTCGGCCTGACGGTCGGCACGGGCTTGGCCGCCGCCCTCGTCGAAGACGGGCGGCTCTATTACGGCGGCGGCTTCATGGCCGGCGAGCTCGGGCACATCCGCATGGACGATGTGCCGTATCAGTGCGGCTGCGGGCTGAGCGGCTGCCTCGAGACGGTCGTCTCGGCGACGGGCATCGCCCGCCTCGCCCGCGACCGCATCGCCGCCGGCGGCGAAGGGCTGCTCGCCCGGCAGTTTGCCGGGCGATTGCAAGAGCTTACCGCGGCGGACGTCTCCGCCGCGCACGATCAAGGCGACGCGCTGGCCGCGCAAGTGATGGATGAGGTCGGGCGGCACTTGGGCAGGGGGCTGTCTTACGCCGTCACCCTGCTCAATCCCGACCTCATCCTCATCGGAGGCGGCGCAGCGGCCGCCGGGGAAAAGCTGTTCGCTCCGATGCGCTCGGAGCTGAAGCGGCTGGTGCTGCCGCCTTACTGGCAGCACCTCACGATCCGCCGCGCCGAGCTGCTCGACGACGCGGGTGTGATCGGCAGCGCGGCAAGCGCCGCCGCTCGCATTCGCGGGGGCAGCGCGTCATGACGCAGCCGATCATTTTTACCGCCGATCCGTCCACGACGTTCCAGACGATCGAACATTTCGGCGCCTCGGACGCCTGGAGCGCCGATCCAATCGGCAAGCATTGGAGCGAGGTGAACAAAAACAAGCTGGCCGACCTGCTGTTTTCCCAAGACAGCGGGATCGGCCTTTCGGCATGGCGTTTTAACATCGGCGGGGGGATGGGGCTCATGGAACAAATTACATCAGCCACCGCCCCTGCAGCCCCAGGCGCCGACCCGTGGCGACGCGCCATCGACTGCTTCAAGCCTGCGGCGGCGGCTCCATACGACTGGTCGCGGCATGCCGGCCAGCAGTGGTTTCTGCGCGCCGCCCAAGCCCGCGGAGTGGAGCAATTCATCGCCTTCGTCAACAGCCCGCCCTATTGGATGACGAAGAACGGCTTCTCCTATGCCTCGGAAGACGTAGGCACGTCCAACCTTGCCCCAGGCGCCGTCGACTCCTTCGTCGGATTTTTGATGGACGTTTTGGCGCATTTTCATGATAACGGTATCGACTTTCATCATATTAGCCCGATCAACGAACCGTCGTGGGATTGGAACAACGGCAGCCAGGAGGGCAACCGGTACAGCAACGAAGACATCCGCCGAGTTGTCGCCGTCCTTGCCGATCGCCTGCGCGAACGCCGCCTTCCTACACGCATTTCTGTCGCAGAAGCCGCCGAAATCGGAGCGATGCTCGATGACTCCTCCTACCGCCAGCTTACGGAGAATCCCGCCGCAGCCTACAGCGGCCACAACAACGAAACGAAATACGGCGGCAAATACCGCGAATACATTCGCGAATTTCTAGCCGACCCGTCGTTCGCCGATCGGATCGACCATCATCTGGCTTATCATTCCTACTTCTATGATCGCCCGACGGAAACGGAAGATCGACTCGTTCATGCTCGTGAACTTTTACGGAACAACGCGGCATCGACCGGCCGAACACCGGCGAGGCTGTGGCAGACCGAATATTGCCTGTTGGGTAAGGACGGAAGAGGCAGAGACCTTGGAATGGACAGCGCGTTACGTGTCGCTCAAGTAATCCATTGCGACTTAGCCTACGCGAATGCAAGCGCCTGGAGCTGGTGGCTCGCGATTTCGCGCAACGATTACAAGGACGGGTTGATTTACACGGACTATACGAATCCCGGGGACGAGGAAACCATTTGGCCGTCAAAAATATTATGGATCCTCGGTCACTACAGCCGCTTCATCCGGCCCGGAGCGGTACGCTGCCAAATGTCCGCCACCTATACTACCCAACAATCGGACATCCTCGCATCAGCCTATATTGCCCCAAATGGCGCCGATTTGATCTACGTGTTTATCAACATGAGCAACGAGGCACACGAATTAAGGATCCAGTCCAAGGGCAGCACATTGACCCCTTACTTGACATCGCCGGCAGCGGACGACAATCTCCGCCCACTCCCGCTGATCCCGACTGACGCCGCGTTCACCTTGCCCGCCCGCTCGGTGTTGACTTTAGTTGAACGTAAGGTTTCGTTAAACCCGCTGGTTAGCCGTGTTATTGCGTAGCATTTGCGCAGTATGGCGATACTGCGCAGTAAGGTGGGGGGCGGGGGCACGGGTGCGCGGGGAGGAGAGGAGTTAGTTGCACTAACCAAAACTTATGCGCCAAAAGTGGCAGACGAAAGCGAACCGGTTCGAGGAATCCAATTTGCTTGGAGGTATGAACTAACTTAACGTTTTTTCGAGTCCTTATTTGATGGAAATGATGGGGAAGACAGCAAATAAGGTTGTGTGGAGTCCTTATTCCGGACTGTTTGAGTAGAAACGGGGCCAACACAATCAAATAACGTTTTGAAAAGACGCTACGAAGCAAATAAAGCAAGAATGGGGAAAATAACATATCGAAACAACCTTATTGTGCTGGTGATCGGTCCGATTGTCGACCCATTCGAAATACAACGAGTGTAATTCGGTTTGTTGCGCTTGTTGGATTGGATTTGCCGAATTACAGCAGCCGGAGCGTAGATATACGGTGCTTCAACTTTGCCGAAATGCATAGAGGAATTCGTCGGCGAGCATGAGGTAACGCCCCTGCTACGCGCATCATCCGCCTACTGTGCAAAATGTTGTGCGGATTCGCTGAATACTTACGTTTTGAACAATAATTTTCGAAATAATTTCCTACCGCCCCGTGCTCTGCCGAACGACGAGCTCCGGCGCAAGCACGGTCGACTTCCTCGCGCTTTGCTTGCGGATCAGCGCCAATAGCACTTCGATCGCTGTCTCGCCGAGCAACTCGCTGTTCTGCGATACGGTCGTCAGCTCCGGCGTATACCAGCTGGCCAGCGGCGTATCGTCGAACCCGGCGACCGCCATATCATCCGGCACGCGGAGACCGCGCCCAACCAGCGCCTTTATTGCGCCGATCGCGGCAAAATCGTTCACACAGCATACCGCCGTCGGCCGCTCGGCAAGCTCCAACAACCGGTTCATCACATTCATTCCGGACGTCATGCTGTAGTCTCCATGCAGCACCCACTCCTCACGAACTTCCACCCCGGCTGCCTGGAGCGTGTCCGTGAACGCCTTCAGCTTCTGCTTCGTTGTCGAATCGTCGATCATGCCGCCCAAGAAACCGATCCGCCGATGCCCAGCCTGCAGCAGATGCTCCACGAGCATCCGCATCCCCTGCTCCTCGTCCGTGTATACCCGGCAGCATCCGCTTCCCACTAGTTGCCCGTTGACGAGCACGACCGGAATTCGCTGATTAAGCGCCGCCACCTCCTGCACCCGATCCTTCGGACAGCGTACACGGTTGACTCTCCCTCCCAGAAATAGAATCCCGTCCACCTGCTTGTCCCGCAGTATGCTCAAGTACGCCGACTCCGTCTCCTCGTTGCCGAGCGTGTTACAAAGAAACAGCGCATATCCTTCCTTGGCCGCCCGGATCTCCGCCCCCCGAAACACGTCCGGGAAGAACGGATTCTTAATGTTCGGCATGATGATGCCCAGCATCTTCGATTGTTTGCTCAACAAGCTGCGGGCCAACCCGTTCGGCTGAAAATGATACTTCTCAATCAGCGCCGCCACCTTGTCGCGAGTGGTCGCCTTGACGGGTGCGGTGCTGTTGATGACCCGGGAGACCGTTGCGACAGACACCCCGGCTTCTTTGGCAATATCGTAAACCGTAACCGTTCGATTCATGATTGACACCTTTTTCGCAGCGGAATATAATTGAACCAACAATCATGTAACCCTTTTCACAACTAGTTATGAAACCCGTTTCATTACTGGATTATACGACAGAGAACGAGCCGACTGCAACTTAAAGAGGAGGTGATGCCCGGATAGAAGGGGATCAACACCGCGCCGGACGAAGTCGAAGTGCAATGCAAGACAGCAGCAGGAAATCGCGGAGATGAATAACGAATGCCCGTCAGGGCAGCGAAATCCAAATGGAGACTGGAGGAAAATGGTATGTTTACGAATGCGGAAAAACGGTTGTTTCGGTGGGGCACATCGGCGCTTCTGACGGTTGTGCTCGCGGTCGGGCTCATTCCTTACGGGGCGATGGCCAACACGACGGGGCGAATCAAAATTACCGCTGAATCGCTCAGCCAGAAAATTACCGACTGGGGTTATGACATCAAGCAAGGCGGCAAGGCGACGGGGCTCACGACGGCGCGGGCTCAGGAAGTTTTCGTCACCGACGGGATGGACATCCTGCGCATTCCGATTTATGCGGCATTGGCCCATCCGTCGAACGGGACGGTGACCGGCTCATACTATACCGATACAGTGGACGCCGTCGGCCGGGTCAAGGCGGTAAAAAGCAGCGTGAAAGTGTTCGCCAGCCTGAAGCTTGACGGGACGAACACGTACCCGAGCTGGGTGCTGAATGCGGACGGCACAGTCAAAGATTGCTCGGCGACGAGCTGCCCGTATGGCGACTTGCTGTACGATTACTTGAACTATATGAAAGGTCAAACCCCATCCGTCATTGTTGACGTGCTCGGTATGGATAACGAGGATCAATTTAATAAAGGCGACATCACCCCGCAGAAATTCGCCGACATCGTCGATTACTTGCAAACCAAATGCTCGGCGAACGGGATCGCTTTCCCGCAGATGATCGCCCCCGAAAATTACGGACCTTCATCGTACACATGGCTGGACACGTTGTTCGGCAGCAGCCTGGGCGGCAGGCTGGATATCGCCGGGGTGCATTACTATTCCGCAAATCGGACGGCCTCTTACTTAACGAAGTTGCAGCAATTTGCCAATTCGGCCGGCAGCAAGACGCTGTGGGATTCCGAGTTCCATTGGAACGGGACGATCGGCACCACTTACGACAATGCGGTAGCTGGATTGATCGCCGCCTTTGATGAGTTCGACAACTTGTTCCAGGGGATGAGCTGGTGGAGCTTCAATCCCGAGAGTGTAGGCACGATCGACTCTCAGTTGCAGACAGCGCTGGTCACCTCGACGACGGACGCTTATCCAGCCTATATCGATGATCAGGACGGCCCTCAGTTGAACCCGGGAGAGATGAATACGCGCGCGTTCAAGCAAGGCCGCAATCTCAATCTGTGGGTACTCAACGATACCGCGACGGGCTATTCGGCCAAGTGGGTAGAGATCCCGGGCAAGACGGTGTCGGCGGCTCCCAGTTATACGCAGTGGGACGGCACGACCAAGACGACCGGAAGCGGGGTGATTGTCAACTCGGATACATTCACTCTCAATCTTCCGGCAAAGACGAT
>JAJFMO010000284.1 GCA_020697475.1 Paenibacillaceae bacterium
ATAACGCAATATAGGTAAAAAAGCCGGGGAGGCAAATGGCTTATCCCCCAGCTTTTCTTATCGACCTGCACCTTTTCCAAGTCCGCGAATCTCTTCTTTACTCCCGCAGGAATTTCAGTATGGACAACGCCATCTGAGCAAATCCTTCGTCTGTAGGATGCACTTTGTCGGCAAACATTTCGGGCAGATGCGGAAGCAGATTGAGTCCGTCGAGAACTCTGACGTTCGTCAAAGGTTCACATATTTCGCCAATAGCTCGATGAACATCGGTGAAAGCGCCGACTGCCGTTATATCCTCCGCGTTCAACCTCCAAAGCGGCGTTAAGACAACAATCGGAGCATCGGGAAACAACCTGGCAAGTTTGTGCATGTAAAGAGAGCATTTGTCCCTGAACTCCTCGATACTTTGGCAAATATTCCAATCGTTCGTCCCGTAGGCTACGGTGATCAGATCCGGCTGATACGGCAACGCCTCATCCAACGATGCCTCCTCGAAGACGTATCCGCCAACCCCCTGGTTCAACAGCTGCATATTCAACTGATTGGCGATTCGTACGGGGTACGTGCCGGCTGGATGCTTGGCCAGTATGCCTTGCGTGATGGAATCGCCTAGCGCCAGGTATCGCTTCAGCCGCGACTCAGCCGGTTCCATGACAGCGCCGGGAGACAGCGTAATTCCTAACAGAACAAGCTCGACGGTATGCGGCAAGTAGAGAGTTACGCGATGTATGGCGCCGTCATCCGTTAAAGCAAAAGTTGCGGTTTCGCGCATGCCTGAGTCAATCGGATCAAAGCCTTCGCTTTTCCGCCACGACCCGTCGACAAACAGATCGAAATAAGCAAACTTCTTTGTCGTACTGACAACCTTAAAATCCAATTTCAATAAACTTGCATCCGTGCGAAACTCAAGCCCCACTCCCGCCGGACATCGACTGCGCAACAACCGCGCCTCCGTCTTTGCGTATTCACGGAATTGAGACTCCGTAAACCGCTGAGGTTTCCACCCGTCATCCGTCTGCAACGCCGACAGATGGTTGATCATCCATTTGTCCATATCCACATGTCCCTTCCCGTCTATTTCCCGCAAACTTCCTCGATATCGGTTACGTCTCCTCTATCGATTCTATCATTCTGCGACCCGTCTTGTCTCTATTTGCGAAAATAGCGGTTTAACGGATAAGGCGTACCCTGATCGACGGTTTCCGCCAAATGCTTGAACCGGGGATCACTGTAACGCTCGCGAAAGGCGGTGGCCGACAACCCCTTAATTTTCGTGAACAGCCGGGAAAAATAATGCTCGTTGGCGAATCCGCTTTGATCCGCCACTTCTTTGATCGACAACGAGCTGTACAGGAGCAATTGGCAGGCTTTGTCCATGCGCAGGTGATTCATATAGCGGTTGGGCGCCACACCCAGGCATTGGGTGAAGACGCGGGTGAAATACGCGTGAGACCATCCGATGCGCCGCGCCACCTTCTCAACGGAGAACGGTTGATCCAGCCCTGTTCGCATAAGGTGCAGCGCTTGGTGCACCTGTGCGGGTAATTTCTCGGCCGTCAGATCGTTGTCGATCTGCATGTCCGTTGGCTGTGCAGTTATACCGCGCAGTTCCTCCATGATGGAGCAGAGCAGGGTGGAGCAGCGGGCTTCCCAGCGGAAACCTTTGGCGTACCACACGCCAAGCAGCAGCTTGAACAGCACGGGAACCGACGAGTCGGCATCCAGTTTGACGCACGTGGTCGTCTCAAGCAGCGGAGCGAACCACGCCTTGCCTTCCGGCAAAGGAAAATGAAACAGAACGAACAAATGACGTACAGGGCGGGAGCGATCAAACTGGCACTCATGCTCTTCGTCGGGCCGGGTAATCACTACACACGGTTCGGACAACTCAACCTCCCCGTCCGGCGCCACGTACTTAGTGGCCGAGCCATACGGAAAATAGACGATTTCATATCCGCGAAGCGTCCTTGGTCCCAACTTCCATCCCGGTTTGACGGTAAAATCACCCGCTAACACTAGAGCCGGCATCCCCTCCATCGTTCAACGCCCCTCCCACGGTTATGCAGAAAATCCGTCGAACCGTTGCCGGCCCGTCGCCTTCCGACGGAACGAGTCAACCCTCTGACGTTGGCTCAGCGATCGAGTCCTGTTCGGGTAAACTGGCATTCCGGCGCTTCGTATCGGAGCAGCAGCTCCTTCATTTTCGCGGCGAACTCGGCCTCAAGGCCCGCGTCGTTCAAAGGAGTCGTTTGCCCCGGATCGGTATGCAAATCGTACAGCAAATGGCGATCGGGAGCTTGATGATGTTTATTGGACTTCATCGGAACTCGGTACACCGGCATCGACGTTTGCGGCAAAAATTTACCCGTCTCCGCCTCGGCGTATTTCCCCGGCATTTTCGCCGCCGCAATGGGCATCGCCGTATGGAGATGAACGATGCTGTTCTCCGCCGGTTGTCGGCAATACGTATAGCGGCCGTCCGTCATGTTGATGTCCTTGCCGAAATAGCCATACAGCACGGCGTCATGGTGCGCCTCTTCGCGTTGCAGCAAATGCATGATGGACTTGCCCTGCACATGCTTCGACGGCGTCGCCCCATGCAACTCCATCATCGTCGGCATAAGGTCGATCGTCGTCGTCAACGCGCTTGTGCGGGTACCGTTGCGCGGAGATCCGGGCGCCGCCACGATCAGGGGAATGTGCACCAGCTCCCGGTAGTCGAACATATAATTTTTAGCCCAGTATCCGTGCTCTCCAAGCAAGTGCCCGTGATCGGTCGTGAGCACAACCGCCGTATTCTTCCACATGTCGTACTCGTCCATCGCGTCCAGCAGTTTGCCGAGCCAGGCGTCGGCCATCGTGACCGTTCCGGCGTAGCGGTTGCGAATGTGGCGGATCGCATCCGGCCCTTCCGCGGCGGGATCCACGGGAGCGTAATTCGGCCAGTCGAATAAGTAGTCCTCGCCCCAGTCATCGTTGTACATGTCCACATAGTGCTGTGGGCAAACGAAAGGCTCGTGAGGATCGAACGCTTCTACATGCAGGTGCCAATTGTCTTCTCCATGATTGTGCCGAATAAAGTCTATGGCGCGCCCGAAGCACTGCGGAGTCGGGTAATCCTCATCTCGTTCAAGGTTCATGCGGAAACGGTTGACCCAGTCCTGACGGCTGTTTCTTCCGCGATAAAGTGGAATTTCAGGATCTCGCACCTGGCCGTGCCAAGCGTCCCCTTCTTGTCCGCGAATAAACTCCCACGTATTGAAAGGTGTCTGATAGCCCATCCCGTTATATTGAAAATAATGATAGTGGTCCGTGATCATATGACTGTACGTTTGCTTCTGCTCGCGCAGGAGACGAACCAGACATTCATCGAACGGCTGCAGCGGGCTCCACGGGCATTCCAGAAAGTTCAACCGGCCCGTCCACATTTCCCTCCGCGCCGGCATGCAGGGCAATGAGCCGCTGTAGTGATTGTCGAAGACGACCCCCCTCGCAGCAAGGCGGTCGATATTCGGGGTGTTGATTCGCGAATGTCCATAGGCATTCAAGTAATGTCGGTTCAAGGAATCCAGCAAAATAAAAATTGTTCTCATCGTCTGCACACTCCCTGGATGTTACTTGGCCGCTTGGATCGCCTGATTGGCCGCATCCTCCGCCGCGCGCAACGCAGTGTTGGAATCGGAGTATTTACCTTTGGCGAAATCCGTGACTGCCTGATTCAAAGCCTTGTTGACAATATCGTCGTAATCGGATTGAGGAGCGCTCTTGGCGGGCGTGCTTTTGAACACACTTTGTACACTTTTCCCTTTCAAGCCGGGAAAATCGGCGCCGAACTGCGTTTTTAACTCAGGATCCTTCAATGCCGAAACGCGTCCGTTGCGGGCTAACAACAGTTGAACGTCGAGGCTGGATAAGTAATCGATCACCTGGAAGGCGGCATCCTTATGCTTGCTTGTCGCCGATATGGCCATAGAAGGCACAGTAGTTTGAGGCCCCACGTTCGGCAGTCCCGGGTAACTCGGATACTGCGCGAGGTCCCAATTCAGCACAGCCCCTTTATCGATCGCCGCCTGAATATTGTTAATCAGATTCACGCTGTTAGGCAGCATGGCTATATTGCGGTTTTGGAAGAAGGGCAGCACTCCTCCGCTTTTATCGTTGGAGAGATCCAAAATCATCTTGTACGCATCCACCGCTTTCTTCCAACCTTCGGTCTGTAAGCGGGCTTGGCCGGATTTGGCGTCAACATAAGCCAAGGAAAGCGGTGAAGAGAAGAGATTGAAAGCGCCTGGAGCAAATCCGCGATAATTCACGCCGCCCTCCGAGCGTTCCAACTTCTTGCCGACTTCGACAAGATCGTTCCAGGTTTGCCCATCCTTCGGGTAGGGGACGCCGAATTTATCGAATATATCTTTATTATAGAACAATCCGAAAACGTTAAGGGAGAACGGCACGCTAAACATTTCCCCGTTCGAGCCTTCCTGCTTGATCGCGTCCAATCCGTTCGCATCGAAGCGGCTCCAGTCGAACTGGCGGGATTTGGCCAAATCGTTCAAGTCATAGGCCAAGCCAAGCTTTCTGGCCAGCTGCAAAGCCCCGGCATCAATATAAAGCATATCCGGAACGTTGTTCGCGGTAATCAATTGGTTCAACATCTCTTCGTGCTGCATCTTCGCATCTTGCTTGAAGATCATCGTCACCGTAATATTCGGATACTTCTTCTTGACCGGCTCGGCTATATATTTCTGAAACTCGGCCTCGGTAAAGGCTGCCGCCTGATACATCGTCAAGTTCACCGGCCCGGTTTCCTGCGGAACCGTCTTCTCTCCGCCTACCTTCTCCGCGGCTTCGTTTCCTTTGGCACATCCGATCAAAGCAAGGACCAAGAACGCCACAACTGTCAGTTTCATAATTTTAGAAACCCTCATGTTTAACCCCTCCCAAATGTTGTTTGCTAAAGTACTGAAACTCGTGCTGAATGATTCATCTTACTTCTGACGCCAAAGACAGAAAGCGTTTGCTATAAGTATAGTGGAATAAACGATGTCAATCCCCGCTTATTGCGCCGATTTTATATCCGATTCGGACATGGACTTCAGAGGGAATTTCTCCTACAATTCAGTTATAGCATAGTTCGGAGGGAACGACGTGGCCTCTTACAAAGATATACGACTTACGGACGGCTTTCGCATAAGGCGAACGATAGGGAAAGACCTTCAGCACGAGACGCATTATCACGATGTGCTGGAAATCGGCATCATTGAGCGCAATGAAGCGCGTTACCAGCTCGAGGGCGCCGACTACTTCGGCAAACCCGGCGACGTGTTTATCTGCCGGCCGTTTGAGGCGCATTGGAGCTACAACACCAATCCGGCCGCCCCTTATCATTCCATCATGGTTCTGTTTTCGCCTTCTGTAATGGATCGCATTCCCGACGGAAACCGGCTATTGATCCCCTTCTATGCCACGCACTGGGCCGCTCCGTTGATTCCCGCCGAAACCTCATGCGCACAATTCATTAGAGAAGCTGCGAATCGCGCGAGATCCGCAGCTGAGCGTCGCAGCGTCGCGTGGAAAACTCAAGAATGGATCGGCTTCA
>JAJFMO010000285.1 GCA_020697475.1 Paenibacillaceae bacterium
CGATGGTCGAGAGCGCCTTGTTCCATATCGGCATTCTCGAAGAGCTCGATTTCCATGATATTATCGTCTCGCTTAAAGCTTCGAACGTGCCGATGGCAATTGCTGCGTACACGAAAGCCGCTGAGAGCTTCCGCTATCCGCTGCACTTGGGGATCACCGAAGCGGGCACGCTATTCTCCGGCTCGGTCAAGAGCGCGGCCGGCATCGGCGCCTTGCTGTCGATGGGGATCGGCTCGACCGTAAGGATTTCGCTCAGCGCGGACCCGGTCGAGGAAGTGAAGGTGGCACGCGAGCTGCTCAAGACGTTCGGCCTTATCTCCAATGCCGCAACGTTGATTTCCTGCCCGACTTGCGGTCGGATCGATATTGACTTATTCTCCATTGCCAACGAGGTGGAAGAATACATATCTAAGCTGAAAGTGCCGATCAAAGTATCTGTGCTTGGCTGTGCAGTGAATGGCCCCGGCGAGGCGCGGGAAGCCGATATCGGCATTGCTGGAGCACGCGGCGAAGGGCTCTTATTCCGTTATGGCGAAGTGGTTCGCAAAGTGCCGGAAGCGGAACTGCTGAATGAATTGAAGAAAGAAATCGACGGCATTGTGGCACATTATGAGCTTACCGGCACCATCCCGGGTCGTAAGCACTAACTTCGAAGCCAAGCTCCACTTTGTGGGGTCTGAGTTGGGGTCCCCGCAAAGTATCTGAATCACTTCGAAGCTAAGCTCCACTTTGTGGGGTTTAAGTATGAATATTTCCCCCTCGTGTGGCAAATAACATTAAAACACGAGGGGGTTTCTTTATAATGCGACGATTTCGTCTTGTTTTGCTTGCGGCGATCATCATTTACTCGTTTGTTCCGATGAGTGTCGAAGCACTTGTTGCCGATCCCGATCATGCTAAGACGTTGCTTACTGAGGCTCACAAACCGGCGGCGATCGTGATCGACGATTTCGGCAGCAATATGCTGGGAACGAAGGAAATGTTCGAGCTGCCGATCGTCTTCACAGCGGCGATCATCCCGTTCCAGCCGACGACAAAGCGGGACGCAGAATGGGCTCATCGAACGGGCAATGAAGTCATCGTGCATTTGCCAATGGAAGCCAAGGGCGGAGGCCGCCGATGGCTGGGCAAAAACGCGATCACCAGCGATTTATCCGACGAGGAAGTGCGCAAGCGAGTCAACGAGGCGATTGACGATGTGCCTTTCGCTGTCGGTCTCAATAACCACATGGGCTCCAAAGTTACCGGCGATGAGAGGATCATGAAGATCGTCTTACAAGTATGCCGCGAGCGCGGCCTTTATTTTCTCGACAGCAAAACAAATTACTTCAGTGTGAGCAAGAAAATCGCCGAACAAGTCGGCGTACGTTACGTGGAAAACCGGATATTCCTCGACGATGTTCAAAGCATCAACCGAATAACCAAACAGATGAGAAAAATTGGAGTTTATTTGGAGGATCACAATGAGTGCGTGGCGATCGGCCACGTGGGTTTGCGCGGGGGTAAGAAAACAGCAGGGGTAATTCGAGATGAAGCGAACGCGATGAAGTCAAAAATTGATTTCGTCCCAGCCAGTCAATTGACCCAAATCCCTGTTAAAGGGTCTTAATAGATCAATCCACAAAGTGAAGTCTAACTTTGAAGCTAATTCATATACTTTGCGGGGGCCCCGGAAGAGGGAAGAGCGCTTTGGGCGCCCATTAGTAGATAATGCTCGATAGCGGCGCTGAGTGCGGCCGCTATTTCTTTTTGCTTCTTGCTTGAAGTCAGCCAGGAACGATCCGTGACGTTGGAGATGTAGCCCATTTCCACTATCACGGCGGGGCAACGGGTGCGGTTGAGTATGTAGTAGGTTTTGCCGTAAATCGGTTTCTCCTCAACCTGGTACAAGTGATTCAAAGAAGCCTGCAGTTCGGCGGCCAACCGTTTACTTTGGTCATTTTTCTGATATAAAACAAGCCCTCCGCGTTGACTCGAATCCCGGGACCAGTTGACATGCAGACTGACCAGCATCTTGGGAGCCAGTTCGTCGGCCATCAGCTTGCGCTGAGCCAGATCCCTAAGATGCCGGGAATGAATCTTTAACCACCGGTTGTCATCGCTCATCGCCCGATCGTCGTTGCGGTTGAGCGCCGGGTGCAGGCCTTTGTGGGACAGTTGCCGATACGTTTCCTTGGCGATCTCCAGATTGATCCGCTTCTCCAACAAATCCCCATGCGACGTTCCGCCGTCGATCCCGCCGTGACCGGCGTCGATCATCACATCCACCTGGGGTAGAACCACCCTTCTGGACGGTTCATCAGACGGTGTGGAGGTAAGCCAAGGCTGAAGCGAAATCAATCCGGCGACGAGAAATGGTAATACGTTCATGACGTTCTCCTTATAAGGACAAGTTCCCCGCAAAGTCCCAGAATCGGCTTCAAAGCAGCAACTTCACTTAGTGGGGGATTATTTTATCGTGTGCAATGTTCAAAGGGTTATCCGCTCAGCGAAAGGGGAATACTTCCAATCAAGACGGTAAAGTCGGAAGTTTTCTTGTAGAGGAGACGATATGGATATGACGATCAGTTTAATTCTTATGGTGGTTCAAGTTTTTTTTGCTGTGATTATCGGGTTGTATTTCTGGAATTTGCTGCGCAACCAACAAACGAGCCGAACGGCTGTGGATAAAGAGTCGAAGAAAGAGATGGAAAGCTTGCGCAAGTTGCGTGCGATTTCGCTGACTCAACCGTTGTCGGAGAAAACGCGCCCGTCCACGATGCAGGACATTGTCGGACAGAAGGAAGGCTTGCGAGCGCTGAAAGCGGCTTTGTGCGGATCAAACCCGCAGCATGTGTTGATCTACGGCCCCCCCGGAGTCGGGAAGACTGCCGCGGCACGAGTTGTGTTGGAAGAGGCGAAGAAAAATCCGGCCTCACCTTTTCGTCACGATGCAAAATTTACGGAAATCGACGCCACGACGGCGCGCTTCGACGAGAGAGGCATCGCCGATCCGCTGATTGGTTCGGTGCACGATCCGATCTATCAGGGGGCGGGTGCGATGGGTGTTGCCGGCATTCCGCAACCGAAGCCCGGCGCGGTGACGAAGGCGCATGGCGGAATGCTGTTTATCGACGAAATCGGTGAACTGCATCCGGTGCAGATGAATAAGCTATTAAAGGTGCTCGAAGACCGCAAGGTGTTTCTCGAAAGCGCCTATTACAACTCCGAGGACCCGAACGTCCCGGCATATATTCACGATATTTTTGAAAATGGCTTGCCGGCCGATTTCCGGCTTGTCGGCGCCACAACCCGCACACCTCAGGAAATTCCGCCGGCGATTCGATCGCGCTGCATGGAAATTTTTTTCCGGCCGCTGTTGCCGGAGGAAATCGGTCAAATCGCCACTGGCGCTTTGAAGAAGATCGGGTTCCCGGACTGCCCGGAAGCGGTTGATGTGGTGAAAAAATACGCGACCAACGGACGCGAAGCGGTGAACGTGATTCAGCTGGCGGTGGGAATCGCCATGACCGACAAGCGGGATAATATTACGGCTGCCGATATCGAATGGGTCGTCAACAGCAGCCAAATTCAGCCGCGGCCGGAGAAGAAAATTCCCGCCAAGCCGTACATCGGGCTGGTGAACGGGCTTGCGGTGTATGGGCCGAATTTGGGTACGTTGCTGGAAATTGAAGTGACGGCCATACCTGCGAAAACTTCTGGAACCGGTCTGTTCAACGTCACAGGGGTTGTGGACGAAGAGGAGATGGGGGGCGGCAATCGCACGATCCGCCGCAAGAGCATGGCTCGCGGTTCGGTGGAGAATGTGCTTACGGTGCTCAAGCATCTGGAATTTAATCCGCAAGATTTCGATCTGCACATCAATTTCCCCGGGGGTGTGCCGATTGACGGACCGTCTGCGGGCATCTCGATGGCGACGGCGATCGCTTCAGCCATTCGCGGCATACCGGTAGACAACAAGCTGGCGATGACCGGCGAAATGAGCATTCACGGCAAAGTGAAGCCGATCGGCGGGGTCGTCGCCAAAGTCGAAGCGGCTCGCCAAGCCGGGGTGACGAAAGTAATCGTGCCCAAAGAAAATTGGCAGGAGATGTTCGGTGCGCTGCAAGGGATGGAAATCATCGCCGTGGAAACGATCGAAGAAGTGCTTGAGCATGCCTTGGGTTTGCAATTCGGCCAGAAACCCGGATTCGTCCCGGCTCCGCAAGAGATCATGATCGCCGAGCAAATTGGTGTTTTGCATACGCATTTGATAAAATGAGAGCAGTCTTGACCTGCTTGAAGCAAAGTTTAAGATGGAGGTGCTGTAAGGAATGGCCCCGAACAAACCGAAAGTGCGACGGCTGCCTTTGCTGCCTCTAAGGGGATTGTTTATTTATCCAAGCATGGTGATGCATCTGGACGTCGGGCGGGAGAAATCGGTAAGGGCGCTGGACAAGGCGATGTTGGAAGATCATATGATCTTGTTGTGCACCCAGTCCAAGGTGGACATCGATGAACCTTCCCAGGACGATATTTATCGGATCGGCACGATTACCCGTGTTAAGCAGATGCTGAAGCATCCGAACGGGACGATTCGTGTGCTGGTGGAAGGCGTTATTCGCGCGGAAGTGATCGAATACCTGGGCAACGACGATTTTTACGAAGTATCGGTCAAGGAGCTGCCTGAGCAGGAGACGGCCGATCCGGAGATCGAGGCCTTAATGCGCTCGGTTCTGAACCAATTCGAGCACTACACGAATTTGTCCAAGAAGGTGCCGCCGGAGACGCTCCCTGCCGTATCGGATATCGACGAGCCGGGCCGGTTGGCCGACGTTATCTGCAGCCACTTGTCACTGAAGATCAAGGATAAGCAGGAAATACTGGAAACGATTGATGTCCGGCAACGTTTGGAGAAGTTGCTGAATATTCTCAATAACGAACGGGAAGTGTTGGAGCTCGAACGCAAGATCAGCCAACGCGTCAAGAAGCAGATGGAGAAGACGCAGAAGGAATATTATTTGCGCGAGCAGATGAAGGCGATCCAGAAGGAACTGGGGGACAAGGAAGGGCGCGCAGGCGAAGTCGAAGATTTGCGCAGCCAGCTGAAGGAGACGGAACTCCCCGACACGGTGCGCGAGAAAGTCGAGAAAGAGATCGACCGCTTGGAGAAAATTCCGACGAGCTCCGCCGAGGGCGGCGTTATTCGCAATTATATCGATTGGTTGTTGGGCTTGCCGTGGAGCAAATCGACGGAAGACGATCTGGATGTGAACAAGGCCGAAGAAATTTTGAATCAGGACCATTACGGTCTGGAGAAGCCGAAGGAACGCGTGCTCGAATATTTGGCTGTTCAGCAGCTGGTGAAGCATATGAAAGGACCGATTCTTTGCCTGGTCGGCCCGCCGGGCGTCGGCAAGACGTCGATTGCTCGTTCGATCGCCCGGTCTCTCGGTCGGAAGTTCATTCGCATCTCGCTCGGCGGGGTGCGCGACGAAGCGGAAATCCGCGGTCATCGCCGTACGTATGTCGGAGCCATGCCGGGGCGGATTATTCAAGGAATGAAGAACGCCGGATCAAGCAACCCGGTGTTTCTGCTCGATGAGATCGACAA
>JAJFMO010000286.1 GCA_020697475.1 Paenibacillaceae bacterium
CAATGTTACGGTGCTGAACGATTCGTCCGTATTTATTCGTCAATCGATCAATACCGTTGTCGACCATACGCTGCTGGGAGCCCTGTTTTCGGTGTTCATTCTGTATTTGTTCTTGCGAAGCGTCCGAGCGACTTTGGTTATCGGGATCGTTATTCCGATCGCCGTCATCAGCACGTTCAGCTTGATGTATTTTTCCAATCAGACGTTTAATATCATTACCCTCGGCGGACTGGCGCTGGGGCTGGGCTCACTCGTCGACTTCGCCGTCGTCATGCTGGAGAGCATCTATCGGAAGAAACACGAAGGCGAGGGTCCGATCGATGCGGCAAAGAAAGGCGCAGCGGAAGTCGGAACGGCGATTATGGCGTCTGCGCTTGCCCAGGTCGCGGTATTCGTTCCTACGCTGTTTATTAGCGGCTTGGTGCAGCAATACTTCGTGCCGATGGCTCTTACTGTGAGCTTCTCCCATATTGCCGCCCTGTTTGCCGCCGTAACGCTTGTTCCAATGCTGGCTTCCAAGCTGCTCAAGGGCAAGTTCGACGAGGAACTGCCGGAAGGCCGATCCTATAACCCTTCAGTCTGGTTCGGACGCGGCTTGGTTCATGTTACGAAATTTTACATGGGATTGTTGAAATGGTCTTTGCGCAACCGCTGGGTCATCGTATCCGTCACGTTGTTGCTGATCGCAGGGAGTGTGTATATTTACCGGTTTGTCGGCACCGAGCTGACTCCGCGTACCGACGAAGGCGAACTGAGCGCGAACGTCAGCCTTCCGGCCGGCTCCGGATTCGATGCGACCAACGAAATTACGACCCAAGTGGAGTCGATCATTAAAGATATTCCCGACGTGGCTCAAGTGAACGTGAACGCCCGTTTCACCTCCGTTCGGCTTCCGGGCTTGTCGGGCGGCGGCGGAGGCGACAATATCCAGATCAATTTGAACGGTCCCGACCTCACCGTCCTGAACAAACTGGCTGATCTCGTCGTTACTGCGGTGCGCGACGTTGATGGGATTCGCAGCGTACGCAACCCGCTGGATCGCAGCTCAGAACAGTTCAACCTGCTGATCGACCGCGATGCGGCAGCGCACTACGGCGTGTCGATCCGCGACTTGCTCACGCAATTAAGAGCTGCCTACCAAGGGACGGCCGCCACACAGTTGAAAACCGGATCAACGCAAGTCGCCGTTCAGGTCAAATATCCGTCCGATTTCTCGCAAAACCTGGAGAATTTGGACAAAGTTGTAATTACAACATCGAGCGGAGGCCAGATTCCGGTCAGCCAGATCGCCAAGGTGGAGATTGGCTCCGGCCCTTCGAACATTCGTCACCAGGATCAGCAGCGGGTGACCAATATTAACGCTTCGGTATTCGGTCGTCCGGTCGGCGACGTCTCGTTGGACGTTCAGAGTGCATTGGATACGATTCAACCGCCGGACGGTTACAGCATCACGATGGTCGGCGAGAGGGCGAGCATTAATTCTTCGTTCAAGAGCTTGGAATTGATGCTGGTCTTCGCGATTGTGCTGGTATACATGGTCATGGCCAGCCAATTTGAATCGCTGTACAGTCCTTTCATTATTATGTTCTCGTTGCCGCCAACGATCGTCGGGGCGATCGGCGGCTTGTTCATCACCGGCAGAACGATCAACATGAACACTTATATCGGTATGATTATGCTGGTCGGTATCGTCGTGAACAACGCGATTGTGCTCATCGACTATACGAACCAGCTGCGTAAAAGAGGACTGCCTCTGCATGAAGCGTTGATACAAGCGGGCCAGATCCGGCTAAGGCCGATTCTGATGACGACATGTACGACAATCCTGGCGATGTTACCGCTCGTTATCGGTTACGGGGAAGGCGCGGAGACACAAGCTTCCATGGCGACTGTAGTAGCGTTCGGTCTGGCATTCTCGACGATGATCACGCTGTTGCTGGTGCCGGTCGTTTACTCGCTGTTCGATTCCTGGGGCAATGCGAACCGCCGCTTGTTCCGCAAACTGTTCAAGCGATTCATGAAGCAAACGGAAGAGCCGACGTTGTCGGTATGAGAGGGGGCCAAACTGTGAAAACGGCATTTCGAAAAACAGCATTCATCGTTCTCGTATTCGGACTCCTGTTTGCCGGGGCGAATTCCTTCTCCTTCTTCCCAAGCGCGCGGGCGGCCGACGCCGGCGGCACGATCGTACAGCTGGCGGGTGGCAAAGGCTATTCGATGGTGCTGAAAGCCGACGGCACTGTCTGGACGTGGGGGGATAACCTTCACGGGGTGTTGGGCCGCGGCAGCGTGCAGAACAGATACGTTCCCGCACCGATTCCCGGACTTGACCACGTCGTCGCCATTGCAGCGGGTACAAACCATGCCTTGGCGCTGAAGTCGGACGGGATGGTGTGGGCATGGGGCCAAGGCAGCCGAGGCGAGCTCGGCAATAAAGCGGCGGTGGACAGCGATGTGCCGGTGCCGGTCTCGGGGTTGAGCAACGTAATCGCGATTGCGGCAGGCAACGAGCATTCCGTCGCAGCAACGAAGGACGGCAACGTGTGGACATGGGGATCCAACTCCCGAGGCCAATTGGGCATCGGGACGACCGATGACAGTACGGTGCCGGTGCAGGCGGTCGGTGCGGTCAGCGTTGTTTCGGTTGCCAGCACAGGCAACTATACGTTGGCGCTGCGCGGCGACAACGGCCAAGTGATGGCGTGGGGGGACAATTCCTACGGCCAGCTCGGTCTCGGCAACATCGGCAAGACGATGGTCTCTTCGCCTACGAGCGCACTCGTTGGAGATGCGAAGGCGATCTCCGCCGGCTCCACGTTCGCGATGGCGCTCAAGAAGAACGGGCGCGTCTGGACTTGGGGCTCCAATAAAGACGGGCAAATCGGCGACGATACGGGCAAGGACAAACCTTACCCGAGTGAAGTGAACGGGCTGGAGCATATCCGCTCCGTGCAAGCCGGCAGTTCATTTGCGCTGGCGCTTGCCGAGAACGGAACGTTATACGGTTGGGGACAAAATAATGTCGGCCAGATGGCCAACGGCTCAATCGTCGACCAGATTGAACCAGCCGCCGTGCCGAACATGGGCAATACGTATAGGATCGCTGTCGGCGATAATCACGTGCTGGTTCAGACGACAAGCGGCGACTTGTTAGCTTGGGGCAACAACGCCTTCGGCCAATTGGGCGACGGCACAACGGATAACAAGACGGCGCCCGTGCGGGTCGCCGGCCTCGGCCAAATTGCAGCTCCCGTGCTTGATGATGTGACTGCCGACGGCAATGGGGCAACCGGCTCGACGGGATCGACCGGCTCCACTGGTTCGGACGGTTCCTCCGGCTCTACAGGATCTGCAGGCAGTGCGATAGCGGTGAAAGTGTCCGGGCCTTCTGCGTTGGCGGCAGGTGATGCGTTTAGCGTTGCAGTACAATCAGACCGCACGGTGTGGGCGTGGGGCGATAATCAATTCGGTCAGACGGGTCCGAATGCCTCGACGTTACCCGGCATGCCGGTGCAAATTCCCGGCTTATCGAACATTAGCGGCGTTGCCGCCGGCGGCACGTTCGCCCTGGCATTGGGCGGCGACGGCAAAGTATGGTCTTGGGGCCAGAACAATTACGGCCAATTGGGCAACGGCTTATCGACGCCAACCGCGAGCCCGGTTGCTGTGGCGGGCCTGACGAACGTCGTCGACATTGCGGCGGGCAACGCCTTCGGCGTCGCGCTGAAGGCCGATGGCACCGTCTGGACTTGGGGCGACAACTCATACGGCCAGTTGGGTCTTGGTACGAACGCTTCGTATAACGCGCCGATGCAGATCGTCGGACTCGACCACGTGGTCGATATTGCCGCAGGCTATCGACATGTCGTCGCTTTGAAATCCGACGGAACGGTCTGGGCATGGGGCGATAATTCGATGGGAGAGCTGGGCGACGGCACGAACGCCGGCAGACGCAGTCCGGCTGTAGTGTTCGAATTTTCCGGGGCTGTGAAAGTGGCCGCGGGCAGAGACGAGACAGCAGCTGTTAAACAAGACGGCACCGTTTGGACATGGGGCTACAACTTGTACGGTGAATTGGGCGACGGCACGAACACCTCCCGGAATATTCCGGGGAAAGTGCCGAACTTGACCGATGTCGCCGAACTGGTTGGCGGGGCGTACCACATGATTGCCGTCAAATCGACCGGTTCCGTCTGGGCGTGGGGCTGGGGTTTCTTCGGCCAGTTGGGCAGCCAAGTTGCGGATTCCATCAACATGCCCAAGCAAATTTTGAGCTTGTCGGGCGCTAAGTCACTCGCGGCTGGGTACGCCCATTCTTTGGCCGTACAGTCGAACGGAAGCATCGTTGCTTGGGGAGCCAATTATTCAGGCCAACTCGGCAACGGCAGCGACAACAACTCGGTCAATCCGATCGAGGTGCTTGGGTTTGTTCGCCCGTTATCCGATGTGTCGGGGCATTGGGCTGAAACATCCATTCAGCAGGCTGTCGCTTTGCGATGGATTGACGGCTATCCGGACGGCACGTTCCACCCGGATGCGACAGTGAGTCGTGCGGAATTTGTGAAGATGATCGCTTCCTTGTTGCAGTTGAATTTGCAATCAGCAGCGGACGACCGCAATTGGTACGACTCTTATATGCGGACACTGAAGGCGGAAGGGATCGTGCACGATGGCGATCTGACCGGCGAATTGGATCAACCGATTTCGCGGCTGGAGATGGTGCGGATATCGTTGCGCGCTTCCGACAAAGCGTTGCGCGACCCGGCGGCTGGAGTCACCGATTCCTACTTCTTGTTGCAAGCGACGAAGAGCGGGTTAATGCAAGGATTGGACAATGGAGATTTAGCGCCGGATGCGTCATCGACTCGGGCCCAAGCGGTTGTTACGCTGGAACGGTTGAACAAATTGATGCAAGGCGGCATATTGGATATCGATCCTGCGGCTGTTGTCGAAGCATTGCATTATATGGATTGATTGCTCTATACTTGACGGCAAAGCACAAGGATGACCGTCGATATGGAGAAGGAGAGAACGATGAACGAGCAAGAATCGACGGGGCCGATTGCGCCCCGTTTTTTTATTGTCGACAGATCAGGCGAATGTTTTGCGGACGATATACTGATCCCGTTCGCCGTCGAAGAATTGTGGTGCCGAGAAGTGGAAACACCATTGGTCCATATTTGGCGTCACCGCCAAGCCTTCGTTCTAGGGCTTCGCGATCGGCGGCTGCCTAATGCAGAGGATTCAATACGTCGCCTTCGTGAGGAAGGATACTCGGCAGCTGTTCGCCACTCCGGCGGAGCAGCCGTACCGCTTGATCCCGGCATCGTCAATCTGTCCTTAATCGCCCCGAAAGCGATCGGCGACATGCAGTTCAAGCCTTATTTCGAATGGATGAGCCGGCTTATTCGCTCGGCAGCGGAGGATCTCGGCTTATCCGCATCCCAAGGAGAAGTGGCGGGCTCGTATTGTCCCGGGGAATATGACATCTCGGTGTGCGGGCGTAAATTTTGCGGCATCGCTCAACGGCGTCAAGTGAACGGGGTGATCGTGCAGGCGTTCGTTGTGGTGGAAGGCAGCGGGGTGAGTCGCGCTGAGCAGGTTCAACGATTTTATGAAGAAAGTCGAGGAAGCGGCTTGGACGCCGCCACCGGCTATCCGAACGTCATCCCATCGGTGATGACCAGCTTGCAAGAGGCCGTCGGGGGTGGGTTCACCGTCTCGGATTTCGTCGATGTCTTGCTTCGGCAGTTGGAGCGGACCGGCGGAGAACGGACGGAATGGGAGTCAGTGAAGCCTCAGGAAGAGCAGATCCGCCGAACGGCTAAGGAGCTCGCCCGCGCTTATGGCACAGTCGGCAAATAAACGGAATGAGACAGCATTCAGACATGTCTTTTTCATAAAAATTCTTGTATACTTCTGCTTATCATGGAACAAGGAGAAATGTACCAATGACGAAATTGACCGACATATTCTGGCAAGCCCATCGAGGCGGAGGAAGCTACGAGATGCCCGACAACACGATGGTTGCCAACCATTATACATGGAATTTGGGCGGGATCCCGGAGGCGGACGTGCGGGCGAGTGCGGACGGGGTAATGTTCTGCTTTCATGACCCGCGCACTGCGAGGACAACGACGGTAGCGGACGCGGACAAAGACCGCCAGTTCAATTCGTTCACCGCGGAAGAAATTCGCATGTGGGACGCCGGCATAAAGTTCGATCCGAAATATACCGGCGAGAAAGTGCCAACCGTGGAAGAGGTGTTCTCCGCCATGCAAGGCCGCCCCGAGCGGTTAATGTACCTCGATTTGAAAAATGTCGATTTGATTGAGTTA
>JAJFMO010000287.1 GCA_020697475.1 Paenibacillaceae bacterium
ATACCTGCACCGCATTCTTAACTTTGCGATACACGATGCCGCCTGCTGAAATTTCCTTCATCGATAGCCACCCCTCCCGTCAGGAAACCCCCACTATCCGCCTCAACCCTTCAAGCCGGCCCTTGCACTCGTTCACTCCCGCCTCCTGGATACGCACCTTGACTACCTCACCGATCAGCTCCGGCGCCCCTTCGAAGACGACGTTCAAATAGTTGTCCGAATACCCCATAATCAACCCGCTGTCTTGCGCTCCCTTGACCACGCGCTCAGGAATCACTTCCAATTCCCGCCCGACCCAAGGTTGCGCATAGGCCAGCTGCATCTTCTCGGAAAGATCGATCAACCGATGCACCCGCTCGTGCTTCTCTTCCTCGTCGACCTGTTCGTCCATCCGCGCCGCCGGCGTCCCCGTCCGCTTCGAATAAGGGAACACATGCATTTCCGCAAACTTCATCTCTTCCATAAAATGAAACCCTCGCTCGAACATCTCCGCCGACTCCCCAGGGAAGCCGACGATCACGTCGGTCGTAATCGCCAAGCCGGGCATCGCCTGGTGTAGACTCTTAATCTTCGCGCCGAACTCGGCCGTGTCATACTTCCTGCGCATCCTCTCCAGAACATGATCGTCTCCGGCTTGCAGCGGGACGTGGAGGTGGCGGCACATTTTGTCCGAACGGTTGAGCACGTCGAGCACGTCGTCGGTGATTTGGCTCGCTTCGATCGAACTGATGCGAATCCGCTTCAGACCGTCCACCTTGTCCAGATCGCGAAGCAGGCTCGCCAAATTGTAGTTGTCCAAATCTTCGCCGTACCCGCCGGTGTGAATGCCGGTCAGCACGATTTCCCGATAGCCGGCGTCGACGAGCATGCGCGCCTGGCGCACGACGTTCTCCGGACTGCGGCTGCGCATCAGGCCTCGAGACCATGGAATTATGCAAAATGTGCAGAAGTTGTTGCAGCCTTCCTGGATTTTCAGGAAGGCGCGGGTGCGGTCGGCGAATTCCGGAACGTCCAGTTCCTCGAACTCCCGCGTCTTCATAATGTTGCGCACCGCGTTGATCGGCTGCCGCTCCTGCTGAAACTGCCCGACCAGCTCAATAATCCGATCTCGATCCTGAGTGCCGATCACGAGGTCGACGCCTGGGATTGCAAGAATCTCAGCCGGCGACGTCTGCGCATAGCAGCCCGTCACGGCGATGACCGCTTCCGGATTGCGGCGAATCGCCCTGCGGATGATTTGCCTGCTCTTCTTGTCGCCGGTGTTCGTCACCGTGCATGTATTGATCAAGTAGACGTCCGCTGTCTGTTCGAAGTCGATCTGCTCGTAGCCGGCCGCCTTGAACAGCTGCCAGATTGCCTCGGTATCGTAAAAATTGACTTTGCAGCCCAATGTGTGAAATGCGACTGTCGGCATTGCCTTAATATCCTCCCATTGCCCCATATTCATATAAAATGCACGTCAACCCGACGATTGAAGCGGTGTCCGTGCGCAGGATCGTGCGGCCAAGACTGACGATGTCGCAGCCCGCATCCGTCGCTGCGGCGACCTCTCCGGGGCTTAAGCCGCCCTCGGGGCCGATCACCAGCATAATTGTCGGCCTCCGGCTGCTTCCACCGCCAACCGCGCGCTCCGCCAACTCCCGCAACTTCAGGCGCAAATTCAGCTCGCCTTCCCGCTCATAGCATACGAGCGCATGATCGGCTTCGGCGGCCACGCGCAGCATCTCGCTCCACGAGCGCGGCGCATCGATGTCCGGCACACGGCTGCGCTCCGATTGCTCGGCCGCCTCCTTGGCGATCTTGCGCCAGCGCGCGAGCCGGCTCTCCAGCTTGCCCGCTTCCAAGCGCACGATCGTCCGCTCGGAGACAATCGGCAAGATGCGGCAAGCACCGATTTCCGTACACTTCTGAATGACCGTTTCCAACCGGTCACCTTTAGGCAGGCATTGCGCGATCCAGACGTCGACCGGCGGCTCGGCTGTATTCGACAGCCATTCCACGATCGACGCCGTTATCTGTCCGCCGCCCGCCTCGACGATTCGCGCCAGCGCCTCTTGACCCGCGCCGTCACTCGCCACAAACGTATCACCCGGATTCATCCGCATCACCCGCACCGCATGATGCGCGTCGTCACCGGTCAGTGTCACCGTCTCCCCGGAAAATTGCTCCGGTTTTACGAAATATTTTTGCATGGCAAACACCCTAAATCGAATTTAAAAAATTATACTCCCTGCACAGCCTTGCATTCAACCTCAACCGACTGGAAACAGCGCCGTCAGCCACGAATGAAACACATACTGCAAGCGGATGCCAAACGTAAACAAAGGCCCCAGCGTCACCCGGCTGATCGGCGGAATGAACACGAGCAGCATGAAAATAAAGATTGACCATTGCTGCAATTTCTGCAGCCTATACGCCCACGAACGAGGCAGCAAATCCTCCAAGATCCGATACCCGTCGAGCGGCGGGAGTGGAATGAGGTTGAATACGAATAGCACCAAATTCAAGCTGATCAGAAAGTTCAGGAACACGGATACCGCCTGCTGAACACCGACAGACGCACCGTTTAACGCATGGAAATAATTGAGAAAGTATAAGATCACAACCCCGATGAAGCCGATCAGCAAATTGCTTAACGGCCCAACCAAGGAGACGATAATGCCCATCAAGCGGGGGCGGCTGAAGTTCGCACGGTTGATCAACACCGGCTTCGCCCAGCCGAATCCCGCGATAAAAATCAAAATCGTGCCGAGAATATCGAGGTGCACCCGCGGGTTAAGCGTCACTCGACCCATCTGCCGCGGCGTCGGATCGCCGAACTTGTCCGCAACGTACGCGTGGGCAAATTCGTGCAGTGTGAAAGCAATCAACAAAACAAGAAACACAAAAGGAATTACGTTAATCGGAAAAGCCAGAAGTCCGCCTAAATTACCCATTCCTCACCGTCACTTTCCCGCTATAATGGCGACCCAGCCCTGGTCGCTGTATACTTCTTCTATTCTGAAGCCCGATTCGACAAGCGCCAGCTCAACCATCCTGCGCTTCTCTTCGATCACGCCCGACACAACATATTTGCCGCCTGCCTCTAGCGCCCGGTACACATCGTCAGTGAACAACACAATAATCTCCGCTAAAATGTTGGTCACAACGACCCGCACAGGCAACCGCACGCCTAAGTCGTTCAAACCGTCGGAATCAGCGCCAGCCGAATTCAGCGCCTGCAACAGATCGCTCAGTCTGACCGTTATCCGCTCCGACAGCCCGTTCAATCGCGTATTCTCTTGCGCGCTGGAGACGGCCACCGGACTCCACGACGATTTCCTCAGGGCCCGGCGTGTAATCCTCCCACGTCGGCTTCACCGTCAACCGATCGCTGATGCGCAGCGGCTTAAAATACTTTTTCCACGCATCCGCCCAATCCTCGTCGTCGACCAGCTTCGCTTCAATCGTCCATTCGCCGAAATCGATGCCAAAACCGTCCGACTCTGCGATAAGTTCGCCCAATCGCTTCATTATCTCGTCGGCGGCATCGCCTTCTTCGGGAAAATACGCCTGAACGACCGCTTGTCCTTCGGGAATATCGTTCAGCGGCAACTCGTACCATTGCCCGAGAGACGTATCGCGCTGCTTGTTCAGCGTGCCCGACTCCTCGATCGCCACGCCGCCCGCACCTAGTTCATGCATATAATGAGAGACGAGCTCCGCCGCCTGCTCAGTCGTGCGAATCGTCACTTCGTGCCAACGCAATAGAAGCCCTCCAAGCTAGTATATATGGCTATCATTGTACACTACATCCGCCGGTGTAGCAAAAGCGAGGAGTGCAATATTTACCTGTTTAAAATCCGCCGACAAGAACACGCTTAAGTAGAGGTGAGGCATATGCTGGAAGTCGACTCCATCGTTGGATCATGTATCATAGCCTGCCTCGCGCCGCGTAAATCTATTGACAGTCTATTTTTTAATTATTAATATTAAATATCAATATTGATTTTATATACATAATGTAAACTGCCGAGGGAGGGGTTACATGTTTCATTCATCTGCGGAGCGATTGTCACTTGATGGGGAATGGCAAATCATCTTTGACGATGACAACAAAGGCAAATTATTGGAATGGCAACAACCTGAATTGTTTTATAAGTGGTACGCCGTGTAAAACATTCGCGTCCCCAGTTGCTGGGAAGAATCGCGCCAGGACTATGAAGGAGCGGGCTGGTATGGTAAGCGTTTTACAATCCCCGCCCATTGGCAAAACAAACTTATTCGTCTCAAGTTCAACGCTGTCAATTATCTCTCGGAAATATACATCAACGGGACGCCGGTCGGCTATCATGAAGGGGGCTACACGGGGTTCGAATTTGAAATCGCCGATCTGCTGAATTTTGACGAAGACAATTTCCTAGCTGTGCGAGTCATCAGTCCGATTATTACGAAGGATATTGTCGTCGACGGTTTGGGACGCGATGAAATGCCGCATTGGCGCGGGGCAATCGCCGGCGGAATTTGGCAGTCGGTGGAATTAATAACGAGTGAAGTCATCCGAATCCAACATGTGCACGTCATTCCGAAGATTTCGCAGGGGCAAATAACCGCAAAACTGAGTTTGGTCAACAACGGCTTGACATCCTCACAAGTTACGATGGTGTACAGAGTCGTTTCGGGAGCGGCGACGAACGAAATTGTTGTACATAGTGAACAAGAAGTGGAATTGGCGCCGGGAACCATGAAAGCCCAGCTGAATTTGACGATCCCACAAGCCCGGTTGTGGTCACCCGAAGATCCGTACCTCTATCGGTTAGAAGTGGAATTGCTGCGGCAAGCAACGATGATGGACAAAGTGGAGATCCGCTTCGGAATGCGGGAATTCACGGTGGAAGGCAATCGCTTTCTGCTCAACGGGCGTCCGTATTTGCTTAAAGCCGCATTCTATGAGGGGTTGTATCCGCATACGTTGGCTTATCCGCCATCCATGGATTTGGTGCGACGCCAGTTTCAATTGGCCAAGGAAGCCGGCTTAAATATGATTCGTCCGTGGAGAAGGCCGCAAGCGGAGGAAATTTGTGAGCTAGCCGACGAAATGGGGCTGTTGCTCGTCGGGGCTATTCCGGTGGAATGCATGGGCTATTGGCCGAAAGTGACCCCGTATATGGAGAGCCGAATCAAGAATGAAGTGAAGCAAATGATTATGCGCGACCGCAATCATCCGTCCATCGTCATTTGGGAAATGTTTAATGAGATTATGCGCTATCCGCTGAAACGTCTCAAACACGATGTCTCGTTATTGGCCAGGAACCCTTCAATGATGTCCACTCCTACCCCAATTCGCCGCTGGATCAGAAAGGCTACGATTTAATTTTGTCGCTGGGCAAAACCCCGGAGCGAATTGAGGAAATGGGGTTGAAACCGACAAAGATCCGCAGTGTGATGCAGCCCGGCCAGTTGACCAATATTACCGAGCTTGGTTATGGAAGCATCCCCATGCTTGAAGACAACGTCGCCCGTTACGAGATCGATGGAAATCCCAAAACCCCCGACTACCGGCTTCATAAGATGCTGTTCCAATCCTACAAGAAGGTGTTGCAGCGCACAGGTGTGGATCGAATTTATAATAGTTTCGAAGATTTTTGCGAGGAATGCCAAGAGATCCATGCGATCGGAAACAAACTGATGCTGGAAGCGGCGCGGATCAACCCCGACGTGGCGGGGATCGGCGTGCATGCATTGACCGACGGCGATTGGGTGATCGGAGCCGGGTTATTGGACATTTTCGGGGAGCCCAAAAAGCCTTATTATACCGCCAAACAAATTTTTGCGAATTGTTATATCGCCATCCGCACGAAAAAAGCCAACGTTTACGCTGGGGAACCTCTGCAAATCGCACTGACTACGGTGAATGATGAGGCGGCTTTTTCAGCTCGAATAACGGTCGAGATTCAGACCGATCAGGGAGAAACCGTTTGGGCCGCAAAGCTTTTGGCGAATGTTACGGAAGGGATTCACGAATTGGACGCCATCGAAGTCGATACGAGCGGTTGGGACGGCGGATATGCCATCCGTGTTCAACTGGAGCGTGACGGCAAAGTTATCGTGGAAAACAGCTATATTGTCTATGCGGTAAAAGAAGAACGCACGCGAATCTCCGATTCCCGTACGGTTGCCGTAGTGGAAACCTCTCCACAACTAAGCGGCTATTTGCAGAGTCGAAATGTGAATGTTGTTTCGTTCGAACCGGGGCTTAATACGGATATTCCGGTCCTTGTCGCGGCAATACCGGAAGAAGACGGCGAACTATTCATCCGATTGCAGGATTGGGTGAGTCGCGGCGGAAAAGCTATTTTCTTGAAAATGCCTAGCGTATCGACCCAAATTACCCGTTCCGGAATCCATGTTGCCGAACTTGCGGCTGGCCCTATTTTCCCATTCGCACTCAAGCTGACGCCGGTCAGAGGCTTCTGGAATCCGGCTAATCACGTGATCATGGAGCATCCGATTTTTTTCGGTTTGCCCTCCAACTGCATGATGGGACAGACCTATCAGAACGTCTATGCGCTGACGGGAATCTTGGAACCCGCAACAGACTGGATCGCGGGCTGCATTCTATATGATTGGTACAGAGGATCCAAACACAGAATGAATTATTTGGGTTTGACAGAGGCTTACGATGCCGCGGAGATCATCGTTGTTCCGCACGGAAGCGGCAACTATGTGTTATCTACGCTGCGATTGACGGAAAACTTGGGCAAAGATCCGATTGCCGACGCGATTGTGAGCAATATGATTGCTTGGATCGTTTAGGGGATTCGTTTGTTATCTAAAAATGTTAATGGAGGGTTTGAATATGAGAGAATTGCTGAAGACCGGTTGCGGGATCGGTATGTCGTTTCTGCTCGTTTGTTTCTTGCTTGCCGCATGCGGAGGCAACAGTAATCCTAATACGTCTGATCAAGGCGCTTCCGACAAAGTGAATTCCGGTCAAGGTGCGGCCGTCGGAAAAGCCCCGGAAACAACGGATCCAGCCAAAGTTGTCGCTTATTCCTTATGGCAAGATTTCGATGACACATATTGGAATAACGTATTGATTCAACCGGTGAAAAAGAAATTTCCTAACATCGACGTGGAAATCGTCAAACCGGGCAAAAACAATACCGAGAAATTACAACAGATGATTTCTGCCGGCGAGACGCCCGATGTGGTGATTGGGGACATTGCGAACGCTCTGGAATATAACAATCTAGGTTACGATTTCGATATGACCTCTATGATCAAGAAATACAATCTGGATTTGAGCAAGATGGATCCGAACGCCCTAAATTACGTTAGAGCCGTCGGCAACGGCAAAATTACAGGGATTCCTTATTCTTCTTTCTTCATGAGTTTATATTACAACAAAGATTTATTTGATAAATTCGGAGTATCCTATCCGCAGGATGGAATTACGTTCGAAGCTGTGTTGGATTTGGCAAAAAAGTTAACGAGGGAGGAACAAGGCACGCAATATATAGGGTTCGATCATAACAGCGTCAATTTCTTGGGTACCCCGATCGCTACCGGATATTTCGATCCGAAAACCGGCAAGGCCAATTTATCCACCCCGGAATGGAAAAAAGCTTATGGACTTCTGACAGACTTAATCGCCATACCTGGCAACCGTTTCCCCCAGGATAAGGATAAAGTGGTGCGATGGCATAATCCCGACTTTTTCCAGACCCGGCACGTAGCTATGGCCGGCTTGCCGAACATTATTCCCGCCGGTCTGCAATTGGCTCCCGATTTGAATTGGGATATGACAACTTACCCTACGTTTGAGGGGTATCCGAATACAACACCGATCATAGGCGGGCGCGCCTTGTTTATGAATCCCAAAAGCAAAGTTCTGGAATCGGCATTCAAAGTCGTTCTCACCTCGTTATCCGAAGATTCGCAGATCGCAGTTTCGAGGAACGGAGAGCAACCAACGATTTTGACCAAAAGCGCAATCGACGCTTTCTGCGCGGATTTGCCGTATTCGAAAGGGAAAAACGTGAAATCGGTCTTCAAATACAAGCAAAATTGGTTCACGAATCCGACACTGTATGATGGGACGGCGAACCCGGTCGTGTTTAGCCATTCGGTGGATTTGTACAAGGGGGAAGATATCAACACAGTGATTCGCGAGACCGAAGAGGATATCGATAAGAAAGTGAATGCGTTGAAGAATGCCCAGCAGTAGTGGGTATGGGAAGCTCCCCCGCAAAATGGCGCCAAGCTTTGAAAAAAGGGTTGCAGACATCGTCTGCAACCCTTTTTCGTTGGCTTACCTGATGTCTCCCCCGCCGGTTTCGATCAAATGAGCCGCTTTCGTGTACGACTCCTCGTCGATCTGGGCGGTAAGCAGCGTGTTCCACGTATCTTCCGTATACGGGTATTCTTCCAGAAAACCGACAGGGAGTTCGCCGAACACTCCATAGCCCATCTCGCTGGAGAAATCGACTCCCGGAGCCATCGCACCGAGTCCAAGCATCGCCCCCGGGTACAACATGCTGTTGTAGCTTCGGTTGGCAGGAATCGAATCCACATTGACTTGCTTGGCACGAAGGGCCATCAATTTCGGCACGATCGATTCCGCCGCGTCCTGGGTGCGGAAATAGGCGGAGATGTTGCGATCAGCCATAGACGGTTGCACCTCCTTTATTCACTTATTCTTGGTTGCCGTCTTGCCGGTTGTCGGCCTCGGCGGCGCGTTCGGCGGCTTCAAAGTCGTCTTCATCGGCCAATTCCGCGGAAAACTCGACATCTTCATCTTTTCCGATCGGCAGATTGGACTGTTCTGTTTGGCAAGCATCGTTGCAAGCATCGTTCTTTGCAATGGCTGCATTCATAGCATTTATCGCATCTGCTGCATTCTCATTGTTCTCCATTCCTTTTCCTCCTCGCGCAAGATAGGCAGGCTTCTGGAACGCCCGCCATCTGTAATTAGCATGTCCAGTTGGAAAATAAATATGTGACTCTTTTTTCAGCGGCACAAAATAACCCCACAAAGTGGGGATTTTGCTTCGAAGCATATTCACGTACTTTGCGGTCGCCCCGGGACTAACAAATTCTTTTAAAAGTTAAAAAAAAACGAACAAAAGTCGGATCGCTCCGAATCTTTTGTTCGTCTAGGATAAGTTCGACGTCTGTCAGTCGCCCAAGAAAGCTTTCTTCATCCGCTCAAAGAGCGTTTGGTGCTGCTCGCTCGTGTTCTCCGCGTTCGTGCGGGAAAACTCGCGCAATAAGTCTTTCTGATCCTCGTTCAAATTCGTCGGCGTGACGACGACAACCTTCACATGCTGATCACCCTGGCCATAGCCCCGCAGTCGAGGAACACCTTTGCCCTTCAGCCGGAAATACGTATCCGTCTGCGTGCCGGCCGGAACCTTCAGCTTGACCTTCTCGGTCAGCGTTGGAATTTCAATCTCATCGCCAAGCGCCGCTTGGGCGAAAGTCAGCGGTATTTCGCAATAAATATCTTCGCCTTCGCGTTCGAAGAAGTCGTGCGGCTTCACTCGGATGACGACGTACAAATCGCCGGACGGGCCGCCCCGCACTCCCGCTTCCCCTTCGCCGGAGATGCGCAGTTGCGCTCCTTCATCCACCCCGGCAGGGATCTTCACGTGGATCGTCCGCTGCTTCTTCACCTGGCCGCTGCCGTGGCAATTGCCGCATTTGTCGCGGATGATTTTGCCCTGCCCGTTACAAGCCGAACAGACACGGCGGTTGACGATGCGGCCGAAAGCGGTGTTCTGCACCACTTCTTGCTGGCCGCTGCCTTTGCACACCGAGCATGTTTCCGGCTTCGTCCCGGTTTTGGCGCCCGACCCATGGCACTTGTCGCACGTCTCCGTACGCGGGATGTGAATATCCGTCTCCTTGCCGAACACCGCTTCCTTGAACTCGATCTGCATCGTATATTGCAAGTCGTTCCCGCGCTGCGGAGCGTTCGGATTGCGGCGCTGCCCGCCGCCGCCGAAGAACATATCGAACAGGTCGCCAAATCCGCCCATATCCCCGCCGCCGAAGTTGGCTCCGCCCATCCCCTGGTTCGGATCGACATGCCCGAACCGGTCATAGGTCGATCGCTTCTGGTCGTCGCTCAAAACATCGTAAGCTTCCTTCGCTTCCTTGAACTTGTCTTCGGCGTCGGCAGCCTTGTTTACGTCAGGGTGGTACTTCCGCGCCAAGCTGCGGTACGCCTTCTTAATCTCGTCCGCGGAGGCATTCTTGCCGACGCCCAGCACTTCGTAAAAATCCCGTTTGCTCACTCTCGCCACTCCTGATTATTTCTTTTGCTCGTCGACCACTTCATAGTCTGCGTCCACGACGTTATCTTTCGCTTTCCCCGCATCTGCGCCGGCGCCTGCTGCACCCGCTCCGTCGCCCGGCTGCGCCTGCTGCGAAGCCTGCTCATACAGCTTGACGGACAGTTGCTGGACGATCTCGGTCAATGTGTCCGAAGCCGCCTTGATCGCATCTACATCGTCGCCTTCCAGCGCCTTCTTCAAGTTATCTTTCGCTTCGTTCGCCTTGGCGATTTCCGCCTGATCGACTTTGTCGCCCAAATCTTTGATTGTCTTGTCGACAGTATAGATCAATTGATCCGCCTGGTTGCGAACCTCAACCGCTTCTTTGCGCTTCCTGTCTTCTTCGGCGTGCGCTTCCGCGTCCTTCATCATCTTGTCGATCTCAGCGTCGGACAGCCCGCTCGAAGACGTGATCGTAATTTTTTGGCTCTTGCCTGTACCCTCATACGTCGTGTATACTTGCGACTTGCTCGTCGGAATTGTCGTGTTGCGGTCGATCATCTTCGTGAACACGCCGCCTGCCGTCTCGATCCCGAGCGACAACGGAGTAACGTCCAGCAGCACGACATCCTTGACGTCGCCGGTCAGTACACCGGCTTGCACAGCGGCCCCAAGCGCTACGACTTCATCGGGGTTGACGCCTTTATGCGGCTCCTTGCCGGTCAATTTCTTGATCGCATCCTGAACCGCCGGAATCCGTGTGGAACCGCCGACCAGCACGACCTTGCTGATATCGTTCGCGGTCATTCCCGCATCGCTGAGCGCCTGGCGCGTCGGCCCGAGCGTCCGTTCCACGAGATGCGCGGTAATTTCTTCGAATTTGGCCCGCGTCAAATTCACTTCCAAGTGCTGCGGAACTCCGTCGACAACCGTAATAAACGGCAGCGAAATCGTCGTCGTCAGCACGCCGGACAATTCTTTCTTCGCCTTCTCCGCCGCGTCCTTCAAACGTTGGACAGCCGCTTTGTCCTTGCTCAGGTCAATCCCGTGCTCTTTCTTGAACTCGCTGACCAAATAATCTATGATCACCTGGTCGAAATCGTCGCCGCCCAGATGGTTATCGCCGCTGGTAGCCTTCACTTCGAAGAACCCGTCGCCAAGCTCGAGAATCGACACGTCGAACGTGCCGCCGCCCAAGTCGTATAC
>JAJFMO010000288.1 GCA_020697475.1 Paenibacillaceae bacterium
CATCCGGGTCCATCTCTCGGATGATCTTGACTGCCTCGATCCCGTTCTTCCCCGGCATCTGTATATCCATCGTCACCAAATCGACGCGGAACTGCTTATAGCAGGCGATCGCTTCGTCGAAATCCGCCGCTTCGGCAACGACCTCATGACCCAGCTTCTCCAGAATTTCCCGCAGTCTTCTCCGCACAATCGCGGAATCATCCACTATTAGGACACTGGCCATCCTCATCACACTCCATTAAGATTCGTATAGTTTCAAGATACCAGAGGCAGCGTAAAGATGAAAGTGACTCCCTGCCCTTCGAAGCTCACCACATCAGACGTTCCGGCGCTTCCGTTCACAACCCGCACGCTTCCCTGCAGCTGTTCCACTGCCTTCTTGACCGCACTTAACCCCATTCCTCTGCCCGATTCCACACTGACCCGCCCCTTGGTCGAGAACGATTCGGAGAAAATATACCCCAGTTGCTCCGACTCGCTCATCGAATCGAAATCATTCGGGGTTGCGAGCTCTCGTTCCAGCACCGTACGGCGGATTTGTCCCGGATCGATCGGCTTGCCGTCGTTGAAGATGACGATGGTCAGCTGCCCGTCTTGTTCATGAATCTCACAGGTGATCCTCCCCCTCGCGTCCTTGCCCACAGAAGCCCGGTCGTTCGAGGTCTCGATTCCATGATCCAGCATATTCGTGAAAATGTGGCCCAACGTTCTGGTGAAAGGAATGTAATAGTCGTGGTCAACCCTTGTATCCCCTCCGACAATATTCAGCGGGTGCACCTTCTTGGATAGGCGGGTCGCCACTCTCTCCACATACTCGGGATAAAGGTTCAGCAAATCCCTGAACGGCTGATACGTCAGCTTCTTCAATTCCAAGACGACCGATTGCGCCTCGGCAGCGGACAACAATGCGGTGACGACGCGCTCGATCCGGGCCAGGCTGCTTTTCTTGATTTGCACCGTATCCGCATCGAATGGCAAGCTTTCCCCCAATACGTTGTTCAGCGCCTGAAGGTCGTAGTTCAGCCAGCCTTCGAAGTCAACGAGAGTCGCCCACTCCTGGAAAAAGCTCGCCGCCGCGCTTTCTTCTTCCCCGGCCAGTCTTGTGCGCCACTCCGCCAACCCGGTTTCAAATTCGTGAAGCTGTTCGACTGTAAACAAGAAATCGAATTGCGCAAAGTTGCCCTTCATCGTATGCGTCTCGCGCAACAGCTCGCCGCACTGATCGAACACGGGCAAGCCGGAAGTGAACAGCTCGCGAATTCCGCTCCGGTAATAGTTGCGGTAATCTCCCACTAGCTGCCTGAATTCCTTGTAGTGGGTGACGACGCGGACGACCATCTGCAATATTTTCCGTTCCTTCTCCATCGTATCCTGTAATTCGCGCTGTTCGCTCATGTCGGTTAATATGACCAACAGCCGTTCGGGAGAAGTCGCCACCGCTTGAATTTTCTTGTATTGCAGATGAAGCGGCCGCGAATGGAGCCGCAATTCCACCGGCAGCAAGGAGAGCAGCACCTCTGCGCGCGCATCGTCTTCCTCGGCGAACAAGCTGGTCAGTAGCTCTTCCATGAAAGTCCCCGCTTCGTTGTCGTCAGGATATAGGCATTCAGCCAGCCGGCGCCCGGACAACTCCGTCCCGAGCAGCCGCTCGCTCTCGATGCTGTACTCGGGCATAATCCGCAAGTCCGATGCGATCGACAGAAACCCTTGCCCGGTGTAATCGAGCAAATTTTGAATCGCCGCCGTCCGTTCCTGCACCCTGTTCTCCATCGCGGCGTTCCATTGCGAGAGCTGCAGGTGAAGCCTGCACCTCGCCACCAGCTCTTGCCGGGACACCGGCTTGTTCAAATAATCGTTCGCCCCGGAGTTGAAGCCGTCGACCAAGTCGGACGGCAAGTTTTTGGCCGTCAGCATCAGAATCGGCAGCTGGTTGCGGGAAGCGACGTCGCTGCGCAAGATGCGGCACAGTTCATACCCCGACATATGCGGCATCATGACGTCTGTAACGATCAGCGACGGCCGCAGCCCCTCGTCGAGCAGGCGTAAGGCCTGGGAAGCCCTGGAGGCGAACACGAGCTGATAAGGCTCGGACGACAAGTAATTTTCCATGACCTGCAGGTTGATCGGATCGTCGTCGACGATGAGCAGGCACGGCCGATTCGCCCCAGGGTCTGCAGCGGGGGAAGGAACGAATGGGGCCGCTATCGCCTCGGATAACGCGGCTGCCATGCCTGGCGCCGGAGAGACAGACGCAGCGGGATTTGTCTCAGGAGCTGCAATCGACGCTGCCGATTGCGCCTGGGCCACTTCGCCAGAATTCGCGCGCGGCAACCGGAAGCAGAACGTCGTTCCTTGCCCGACAACGGAATGCACCCCGATCTCCCCCCCGTGCAGCTCAATCAGTTGCTTCGTGATCGACAACCCGAGGCCCGTTCCGCCGTATTCGCGGGAGATCGACCCATCCGCCTGCGCGAACGATTCGAAGATCACGGCCTGCTTATCCTCAGGAATACCGATCCCCGTATCGGCGATGCGAATTTCCCACTCTGCACCGCTATTGTGCGCCGTGATGCGAACTCCGCCTTGGACCGTAAACTTGATGGCGTTCCCGATCAAATTGAACATGATCTGCTGCAACCGGTCTTCGTCGGCATCGACGAAGCAGTCCGCGGGAATCTCATTCTCCATCCGCAGTGTCTTGGAACGGAGCATCGGCTGCAGCATCAGGACAACCATCTCCGCCGTCTGCCGCAAATCCACCGCCTTGCGCTTCAACACGATCTCTTCATGCTTCAGCTTGGAGAAGTCGAGGATATCGTTGACGAGAGAGGCAAGCCGCTTCCCGCTTGTAATAATCATCGAGATGTTGTGTGACGCACGATCGGACAGCGGCCCGGCCGCCCCGTCCAACAAGCTTTCCGAGATCCCGATAATCCCGTGCAGCGGAGTTCGCAGTTCATGCGACGTATTGGCGAGGAAATCGTCTTTCAGCTTGTCGACTTTCTGTAAAGCCAGGTTCTGCTCTCGCAGAAGCTCAGCTTGCCTGCGATTCTGCTTGAACACCGCAGCCGCCACGCGCACCAGATTCCAGCCGAAATACAAGACGATGCAGAAGACCGAGATTTTCAGCGAGACGTTCACCATGTCGCCCAATTCTGCCGCCCGCACCTGAAACAACGACGGGTACGCCGAACCGATCGCGCGCAGCGGCACACCGATCAGGTTGATCAGGAAAAACACGGAGAAGCCGTAGCTGAACCAGCGGGCTTCGTTGTTATCGTGTTGCGCGAACAACGATGGATACAGCAATAATACGACCAAGCCGAGTAATCGAAGAGCAGCTTGACGCTGTCGAGGTTCAGCAGCATCTTGAGCGCAATGAAGACCGAGAATAAGGCGAAGTACAAGTTGCCCGGACTCTCGCGGTTCGTGTAATGAATGACGAGCGCAATCGAGCCGATGAGAAAGAACAGCATAATCGCAAAGAGGTTAAACAATCCCGTCTTGATCAATCCGAGTTGCAGATTCGCCAGAAGCCCGATCATGACCGCGCCGAGCTTGTTGTTCTTCACCGGCGTATAGACTCGCATGTACAGGACCGTGTCCCGCGAATGGGGCGGCAAATGAACGAATAGGGGCTTCTTGCCGGTCAGCTTGAATTTGTCCCTCTCCATCTCTCCATGCCGGTAAATGCGCGTGGCGTTCAAATAAACCTCAAAATCGTAGTTCGAATCAAGCAGCATCAAATAGTAATCTTGAGGATTGGACGGCAGATCGCTGCGCAACCAGACGTATTCGCCCGGCCAGTACGGCTCGTTGATCCGGTTTAATTGTTGAAACGGCAGCCAGCCTTGCGGATCTTTGCCCTTGCCCCACGCCGGCAGCCCGTCCGAATCGAGCGGGGAATCCCCAATGCGAAACCCGTTGAAAGTGAGAAGATGGTTGGCCGGGGCTTTCGGCGGCGGAGGCGTACCGGGTGCGGGATTGTCAACGACAGCTCCGGGAACGGTTCCGGGGGCTGCGTTGCTACCAGGACCGTTCCCGGGGACGGCGTTGCCGCCGGGATTCGCACCCTGGGTTGCGCGGTTCGCCGCAAGGTTGTTGTTGCCGGGGGCAGCCTGGCCGGCCTGTGGAGTTGCCGGAGGCAGCCCCCCAATCGCCGGACGGGCACTCTCCGGAGCGAACCGGTAAAAGGCGATCGGCCCTCCGATGGCCGCCGCCACAATGCTTAACAGTATGACTACAACAAGTTTATTCCGCAGAAACACATGACGCCTCCCGCACCAGCCTGTTTATGAATGCGACCTATCCGGCCCTAAATCGATCCCGAAATGCATACGCAACGCATCGCGATACTCATCCTCAGTCTTCGGGATGAAGGTGCGAACACCGTCCAGGGTAAAAATGCGGAATTCGTTGCCTGCGATCGTGTTGCGGCCTTCACGGGTTCGAATGGCGACCATCGCGCCTTTCTTGAAGATGGAATCCGGCGCATGCTCGCACCAGTACGACGCCATCAGATAATCCTTCGGCCATTGCGGCTCGTCGGTGAACGTGTAAATCCGGCTCCATCGCCCTCCCTTAAGCTCGCACAGCGCCCAGCCGAAATCGGTGTCGCGCTCCAGCCGGTAGCATTCCTCTCCTTGCTGCTGTTCCAGCGCAAGCTCCATGCGGATCGGCCGCCGCGGGACGATACCGCCCACCCCGACATCACATAAATACGCCGCACCCTGCGCCTCGACCCTCAGCACCTGGTGCCGTCGCTTCGGCGGTGGATTCGGCTCATCGCGCCAGAAGCGGGCGAACAAATTGGTGACGGGAAATCCCAGCTCCCCGAGCAGCCACCCGAAAAGCGCGTTCGACTCGAAGCAGAAGCCCCCGCGTCGGCGGACGACGATTTTATCGAATAAGGCGGGAATCTCCAGTGAAAGCGGAACGCCGCGCAGGATGTCCAGGTTCTCGTACGGAACCGAGTGCAGGTGGCAGTCCTGTATTTCGGAGAGCACAGCCAAGGTCGCTTCAATCGGGCCGGCGTAGCCGATCCGATCCAGGTATTGCCGTACTTCGGAGGTGATTTGTCGATGAATGCTCATGGGCGAATGCTCCTTATGGGAGGACGAAATGGGCGAATCGATTGTGGCGACAAGCCCGTCCATCTTTTCCCTCATTATAGCATGACTTGATTGGGGGTATGGGTGGATTTGCTTAAATTTTTGCCGGCTGAATGGCTCCACAACGCCAACAAGAGCCGCCAGCAATAAATGCGGGCAGCCCTTGTTTTTTAGTTTGTCAATGAAGGTGCGGATCTAAAATTTCACGATATACTTAGAGGCTTTCCATTGCTGAAGAAAATCGTTAAACGTTTGCTGCTGCTTGGCGGCGGTTAGATCAGGCAAGATGGAATCCCGGGCTTCGTCCAGCGTCTTCGGCCGGGCCGGAATCTTTTCCTCCAATCGAATAATATGGTACCCGAACTTCGTCTCCACCACATCGCTGACGCCTCCGACTTGCAGAGAGAAAGCGGCGTCGGCGAACGCCGGATCGACTTCGCCGCGGCTGAACACGAATCCTCGCGGTTGTTGTTCAAAATATTTGTCGTCGGAATTTTTCTTCATCAGGGCATAGTAATCGGCGCCCGCGCGAATCTGCTTCAACAAGTCGTCGGCCTTGGCCTTAAGCTCGGCTTTCTTGTCATCGGGAACCGGAACGCCGTTCTCGTCATGGAAGGACAGCAGAATGTGATTCACGCGCAATTTTTCCGGGGCCATGTAGTCCTTGCCATGCTGGGCGTAATATTGCCCGATCTCCTCATCGCTTGCCTGAATTTGCTGCACCAGCCGATTGGCGAACACATAATTCGTATACTGCATCCGGTACATCTTGAGCACTTGTCCGAAGCTGACGCCCAGCTCCTGCAGATGCTTCGCGTACCCGGCGATTCCGCCATACCCGTCCACCACGCGGGACAAATTGGAGTTGATCACACTATAATCCAGCGGATCAAGGTAAGTATTGTCATCGATCGCTTTCTGATAAATTACAAGATCATCCACAATTTGGTCGAAAATGTCTCCGGAGTGCCGCTTGGCTATTTCTTCCTTGGATATTCCCTGGTTGGCGGCATCATTGGCGATCGCCTCATACTGGGCGGCCATAAAGTAGTCAATGTCGCGTTGCCGGATCAGGTCGCCGTTGACGGTGCCGAGCGCGATGTCGCGGTAGTCGGATAGATCCAGTGTGCGGGCGGTTGAGTCGTACTCGATGCGCTTGTCCAGTGAGCCGGCCACATTGGCTGCCGGGGCGAATAACACGTTGCCGTAAGCGATGGGATGAAGGAAGGCGCGGATTCCTTCGAACGTTACGATACCCGGGTTCGGGTCGATCTCAATGCTTTGTTGATCGGATGCGGCGAGGTCAGCGGCCGCGGCGACCTCGTCAATGGATGCGGAAACGCTCGCGAAGGCTTGGCTATGCGGGTACAAAACGATGTTCGCCGCTACGGTCAAACCGCTAAACCGGTCGGGGGCAGGGGCTCCCTTGGAAGCGATTACTCTGCACCGCAACGGTACGCAAAGGTCATCCAGCGAGACATATACTTCGTTGTTGAAGCTGAGCGATCTTACCGGCTGCAATTCCCCGTTGTAAGTCAGCTGTACCGAGTCGATATCGGCTGTTACCGTTTGCAAGAAAGGCTGTACCTCACCTGCGGGACCATCCACGCTCTCTGCGGCCACAGATGCCGCGCCATACAAGGCCATTGCCGAGCACATCAGCAACGCCGCCAGCTTTCTGGAAATCTTGTTCATTATCTCTCTCCTTTGGATAGTGGAATACTAGAATTATAGCATGGCAAGGCACTTGATCAGCAAGAAAAATTGAAGAAGACCCAACACCGGAATGCTAAATGGCAATACTGCGCAAAATGGTGGGCAGGTGGATGGTGGTGGTGGAAGTGGGGTGCAACCTTGAAGCGTTCAGTCTTGGCGCGGAGGCGAGGCGAAGGGGTGAGGCATGGCGTCGCGAACTTTAACGGTTGAATGATTAGCTTATTTAGTTGGTTGCGCACCATTACTGTCGAAATTGGCAAATTAGGGTGAGATCCCGAGACCTTATCCAGAATTAATCGACAGCCTCGATCCCAACCGTTACAAATGGATATTGCCGAAATCACGCCAATAAGACATTTTCGCAACCTTGCAGGTCGCTTCCCGACATCCGATTTGGCTCAATTTGCGAGTCCAGCCCCGATTGTATGCTAAAAATCGTATACAATCTATTCAATGCGCTGTTTAGCCTGACCCATTGGATCTGTCATATGCCTTGAAATCCCGCACCAACTGATCGACAAATGCTTCCTGATGGATTTTGCAGCCTGTACTGCTCATTAAGTCGCATAGTTGAGGGTCCCAGTCTGTGCTCATCGATGCCAATCGGGCAAGTTCAGCGGAATCGAATGGCAGCCCGGACCGATTGTTTGCAGCAGTTAGATACGTTCCACGTCGAAGCGCCAAGGCGCAAAATGTTGCGGAAAAAGCTTGGCCATCGTCAACCCCATAGATAGCCCCTTTTACTTCACCACTATTCTCTGTTGTTCGTCCGTTACGGCATATTCCCATTCCATCGCTTTACGGATCCCGTTCCTGATCGCTTTCTCCAACGAGTTGCCCGATCTTGAGTAGCCAAGCGCTTTGACCACTTGTTTGATCAGTTCCCCTTCGGGGAGACTGATCTGCGAGGAGAGCACATATTTCACGGCTGCCGCAATCTCTTCCGGAGGCAATTCTTCCGCCGAGCGCCGCTCCGAATCTTCCGACGAATTTCTGAACAGCCCATAGTCGCGTGGCTCCGTATCCTCGGGCCAATAAAACGCCATACTTTCGGATTTCGTGGTTACAGGCTTTATTTTGGCAATCAGTTCGGTGAATCGCTGATCCAATCGGGCGCCGAGACGCGTAATTCCCCAAGCTTGCAATACACGCTTGGCCAACAAACTGCGGCTGATCGGGCCCTCTACTCGAATCACTGTCCTGATCTGCTCCAAAATCTCGCCGGTATACTCCAGGGAGAGAAACATCTCTGATCCCTGATATTTTGACTCCAGCAGGCAAACCTTATATTCAGGCCATACCTGGGAATGTTCCGGCTGATCGGCGGCAATGGGAGCTTCCGACCGGAAGGAGGGTTCCGATCGAGTCGACTTATCCGACAACGCTGATTCGATCATTTTCCCCCGATCAATAGAAGTTTCCACGCTATCCTCCACACTGTCTTCCGAACGCCCTCCTTTCAGTTGCTGAGCAGCATCCATGATGCGACGGACAACGCTTTGCCTGTTCTCCCACCAATCCGGAATCCATACCCGCAGCAAATTCCAGCCGAGGGCCCGCAAAACCTGCTCCCGTAAAATGTCTCGGTCGCGCGCCGAGGCAGCATTCTGATAAACCGGGCCGTCGAACAGGACACCCAGCATATATTGGCCGCTTCGATCAGGATCCAGTACGCCCAGATCGATGCGATATCCTGACGCTCCTACACAAAGATCGGCCTCGAGTCCGAGGTTTTTCAGCTCCAATGCCAAACTGCGATGAAGGTGGGAGACAAGAGGGGTATGCCCGGATGCTTCGCCGACAGGCAACACATTTCTCCCTTGTTCCGCATATTCAA
>JAJFMO010000289.1 GCA_020697475.1 Paenibacillaceae bacterium
TGAACGGAATCGTGTTGCCTTCATCGAGCAAGCCTGCCGTCGTATGGACTTTCCCTTCGGGCAATTGCAATTCGGTAGAAATTTGCCGGATGATTCTGTGCTCAATGGCTTTCTGCTGTTCGGGAGTCAAGTCATACGGCTTGGACTCTTCTTGAAGTGTTGCCGGCGAAGCCGATTTGGTCGGGGTCGTCGAATTCATGAGTGCGGTTACCTACCTTTTTATAAAAATAAACATTGCTTACATGCCAAAAAACGGGGGAACTCTCCCCCGCTCACACGGCCCAGCTGCTACCCTTAAAAATCGATAAGACCCACGCTGATTTGCAGTGCATCGTCGACTTTGCGCATCGTATCCTCATCCAAATGAGTGATCTTGTCGGTCAGCCGCTGCTTGTCAATCGTGCGAATCTGTTCGAGCAGAATGACCGAATCTCGGTCGAACCCATGCGACTCCGCGTCGATCTCTACATGGGTCGGCAGCTTCGCTTTCTGGATTTGCGCCGTGATGGCGGCAATAATGACGGTCGGACTAAAGCGGTTTCCGATGTCGTTCTGAATGACCAGCACCGGCCGAACGCCCCCCTGCTCGGAGCCGACAACGGGAGACAGGTCGGCAAAAAACACATCGCCACGTTTTACAATCAAGTCTACACCCCGCTAACTAGACGATCCAGCGTGAGTTCCGCCTCTTCCTCCGCTAAGAACGCTTCTGAGGCCATATGCAGGTTGATCTTGGCCATCTCCATATACCCGCGCTGCATGGACTCGCGAAGATGTCTTTTTTTCCGTTCCAAGAGGTATAGCTTCATAGCTTGCCGAATGAATTCGCTGCGGTTGGAGTTCTCCTTCTCCACAATTCCGTCGACCTCCTGCAGTAAGTGATCCGGCAAACTAATCATTATCCTCTTTGTGTTATGCACATTGGCCAAAATCGCGCACCTCCGTAAACGACTGCATGACATATTACCATTATGATATTTTGGGTTGAAAATTATACAAGATCAAGTATATGCAACCAATCTATCCGATATGCAATACTCGAAAACACAAAACGATATACTAGTAAGTATTCGCCGCCCAGCCGGAAAATCCTCTAAACTTTGCTTGTTTTGGAGATGGTAAATTCATCCTCTATAAATGCGCGGCACTCGACTTGATATCATGCAAACAATCTCGTAATTGATTGTGTCGAGTTGATCAGCGAGGTCGTCGGCTGTGATCGCGGCGTCCCCTTGGCGGCCAATCAAGACCACTTCATCACCCGGTTCGACATCCGGGGTGCCGCTGACGTTAATCATGCATTGATCCATGCAGATCCTTCCAACTACCGGCACCTTGTGCCCGCGTATGATCGCTTGTACAGAGCTCGTCAGCCTGCGTGTAAAACCGTCGGCATAGCCGATCGGCAACGTGGCGATGCGCTCTTCGGCCGCGGTGCGATAGATGGCGCCGTAGCTGACGCCGGATCCAGGGGGCAGCGTCTTTACCTGCACGACGGAAGTCTTGAGGCTGAACATCGGCTTCAGCTCGATCGCTTGGCGGTTGACTTCGGCGGACGGGTACAGCCCGTACATGGCGATGCCCAACCTGACCGTGTTGTAGGTCAGCTCCGGGCTATCGATCGCGGTCGCGCTGTTGCCGGCGTGGAGATAAGGGAACTCAATGCGCCTTTGCTGAAATTGTTCCACCACCCGAGTAAAGCGCCGATGCTGCTCGTTCGTATAGCTCTTATCCGCTTCGTCGGCTTTGGCGTAGTGCGTGAACAAGCCCTCCACCTCGACGCCGGGAAGCTGCAGGGCTTCGTCAATGAGGCGGATTGCCTCCGCCTCATCGTGAAGCCCGAGCCGGCCCATGCCAGTGTCCAGCTTGATGTGGATGCGCAGAACCGCCCCGCCTTCCCCTCCTGCGCTTCCCGCTTCTTGCAGCCATGCCCGGATCGCCTCCAGCCCTTCGCGGGCGAAAACAGTTAGCGCGATGCCGCTTTGGGCGGCAATCGCGATCCCGGCAGGGCTCGTATAGCCCAGCACGAGGATGCGCGCCGTGATCCCGGCCTCGCGCAGCTCCAACGCCTCGTCCAGGGTAGCCACGGCGAAGTCTTCCACCCCGCACAGAGAAGCGGTGCGGGCGACCTGTACGGCGCCATGGCCGTAGGCGTCTGCTTTCACCACGGCCATGATACGGATATGCTTTGGCAGCAAGCTGCGAAACGATAGCAAGTTATATTTTAGGGCATCCAGAGAAATTTCCACCCGGGTTGGCCGGTATAACCATTCCACTTGTCGGTCCACCTTTTTTCACATTCTAACAGGAATTCATAAGCCTAATCGTAATCCGAACCTCCCGCACTGTCAATGAAGGTTCGGATTCGTTATCCTGTTATTTGCCTGATGCGTCCTGCATCGATTGGGCGACCTTGATCATATCCGTCTGCGGCAAATTCGCGGTGGATAAGCGGTATTCCACACCGTTGTCGGTCCACATGAGCGTCTTCATGTCGCCTTCGCCGGTCACTACGCCCAAGGTGAAACCGAGATCAAGGATTGTGCCGGGCATCACCGCCACCGTCTCCACCGTCGGATTGGACTCGACGAGATTGAAGCTGTATGTGCCCGTGTAACGGAGCAATACGGCTTTGTCCTCACCCAGCATGATGTCCTTCATGTCTTGCCGTTTCACCCCGTTGGGGAGATACATCGGCTCGATCACCCCGAAGGAAGCGGAGTGGGTATCTTTGGCAGCAGCTTTGGTTGCATCTTTGGTGGCGCTCGATGCGGCGTTCGTCGTTGCATTCGTTGTTGCATTCGTTGTTGCATCCTTGGCCGCTGTCGCCTTCGAGTCTTTCGCTGTGGATGCATCCTTCGTTGCATCTTTAGCTGCGCCTGCAGCAGCATCCTTAGACGCATCCTTCGTGGCGCCTTTCGAAGCATCATTAGCTACAGCCGTCGAGTCTTTCGCCGCCCCGCCGGCCATCAACCCGGTGCTCGCATCCAGAGGCGCCATCGTCGGCAACGACTGCAAGCTCGAGCTGGTCATATTGCGCTGCATGTCGAACGAATCGCTGTCGAACTTTTTGCCAAAATCGAATTTGCTAAACTCCACATGAATCAACACATTGCCATTGGCGTCCGCTACCTCCACCTTCTTGGGCGCATACGTCTTGGCATCCATCCAGATCTTCTGCCTGGCGAGCGACGCATTCTGGTAATTCGCCAGCACGTCGAACACGTACGAACCGTCTTCGCCCTTGGCGAACTGGCGATCCTTGTCGGAGAGGATACTTCTCACCAGCGATTGATATAAGTAAACTTGACCCTGGTTGTCAGGCCAGTCGCTTTGGAACCGAAAACTCTTGTTCAGATGCGGCGTCAAGACGAACACCCCATCGTCGTTGCGCAGGACAATCTGCCTGACATCCTTCTGCTCGTTGGTCAACTCAATCCGATAATAATTCTGCTTCTGATACCATACTTCCACGCCATACTGCTGCGGTTGTTGCCCGGTATGCAGCACCATCGTTCCGACAGCCTGATAGCTGTCCAGCTTGTTGATCACATGATCCAAATCGTTGACTACCGATCCTGCATCCTTCTTGCCGCAACCGGCCAGCACCAATGCTACGCTCATCACGATGGCGACTATCCATGTGATCCGACGCATTCCATCATCCCCTTAGCACGAGTAAATTTCAAACTGATACATGCTTATGAGGGAACTTGGACATTTATGCGGACTGGCGTGAACAAGCGTGACAAGTTTCGGGAGCGGGTAAATCCCAGTTAACGAAAAATTGTACTGCAAAACAAGGCATGATATCATGAAAGTAACGTGGGAAAGGAGCGGGCTTTACTATGCAAAAATCAATGATTACGGTGATCGGCACGGTTTTTATGGATTGCAAAGGATTCGCACAAACGAAATACAACCCCTTCGGCCGGAATCTGGGGAATATTAAATTCATTCATGGCGGGGTTGGGCGCAATGTAGCGGAGAACTTGGTCCGATTGGGCGCACCCGTAGCGTTCGCTTCCTCAGTCGATGCCACCGGGGCTGGGCAAGAGATTGTCGATCGGTTGCAGACGCTAGGAATTGTAACGGACTACATATACCAAGCACCTCGGTTGGGAATGGGAATGTGGTTGGCAGTGTTGGATGAGCGCGGGGACTTGGCCGGTTCGATCTCGCAAATGCCGGACATGGCTTTCTTGCAGGAATTGGTGGACAAGCGCGGAGAAGAGTTCGTTCAGGCTTCAACGCATCTGGCATTAGAATTGGATCTAAGTGAAGGTATTTCGCGAAAAGTGATTGAGTTGGCCCGGCATCATGGAAAACCGGTATACGGGTTGCCAGGGAATCTGGATGTCGTAATGAACCATCGGGATTTGTTGCGGGGTTTGGATGGCTTCATCTGCAACGAAGTCGAGGCCGCCAAGCTGCTCGGCATTACCCTGGAAGCATCCGGCACCCTGCTCGGGTCACTCGATTCGACAATAGACGAAATGAACATTGATGGCGTCAAACAATATTTGCTCGACCAACTTCATGATCGTGCCGCAACTTTCGCCGAGGAGGCCGGGTTGCGCTCGTTGGTTGTAACCTTGGGCAGCCAAGGGTCGATCTACTACGATGCCGTCGCTAAGGAATCGGGCTACCAACCGGTATTCCCTGTGAAGTTGGTCGATTCTACCGGCGCAGGCGACGCCTTCTTCTCCGGCACCGTCGCCGCCCTTGTGCGCGGTTTGCCGCTTAGCGAAGCCGTCATCTGCGGCAGCAAAGTCGCCGGTTGGACGATCGAATCGCCGGAGAACAACTGCCATAACCTTCGCGAGCGGATGGACTGCGACGAATTTTTCCAGCAGCACATGCCATTGCAGCAAGAAAGCCGATGAGTCGGGTGCAATTGGAGGAGCGGATCAGCGAATAAAGTACACGACTCCTCCGATGATCCCAGCCCACATCAGGCTGCCCAGAAACAGCCCCCATGCGATCCCGCGACCTACCGCCATCGGATCTTCCTGATCCCAGTGCCAATTATCCTGCTCGAAGCTTCCTTCTCCATGGGAATACATCAAAAAACCTCCCCGTACTTCTATATAGAAGAAGTATGGGGAGGTTTAGTTATAAATATACTACTTCGTTGAATAAGAAAAAACTAAATACCAAGTGCATCTTTTTCCCTCTTTTCACGGCAATTCCGTGAATCGTCAAAATTTATCCTTTCTTTCTCAACAACAAGTGGTCTTTTAAGAACTTGAGTATGAATTGACCCGATGTATTCTCCTATGATCCCGATAAAGAAAAGTTGAACCGAGGAAAATAAAAAGACTCCAATTACCAACGGAGCAATTCCCACCGAAAAATAGTTCCAGAAAATAAGTTTTGCTAAAAAATATATTATTGCTACTAGAAAACTTAATGCGGACATTGTAAAGCCAAGCATTGCGGCGATTCTTAGGGGGATCTTTGAATGATTAGTAATCCCCAACATCGCGATATCATATAGAGTATAAAAATTATTTTTGGTAATTCCCCGTTTTCGTCGGGGCTG
>JAJFMO010000290.1 GCA_020697475.1 Paenibacillaceae bacterium
ATAATTTATCCGGGGCCCCCGCAAAGTACCTGAATCTGCTTCCGAGAATAAACGGTTAATCGCCCCGTCACCCCGCAAAGTGAAGATATTCAGAGAAGATTGCTCAGGTACTTTGCGGGGACCCCGATGTTGGCGAATTCCGTTTATTAAGACGTCGAACAATCAGCGGAGGATACACAATCTGAGACGTGAAGCAAAGCTGCACTTTGTGGGGTTAAAAAAATAGGAGGAACAAGCGGTGTCGAAGTTGAAAGTGGGGATCATTGGCTGCGGCGGAATCGCCCGGGCCAAACATATGCCGAGCTTGACGAAGTTGAAGGAAGTGGCGATCACGGCGTTCGCCAATCGAGATATGGCCAAGGCGGAGCAGGCTGCCGCCGATTTCGGCGCCCCGGGGGCGAAAGTATACTCCGATTACCGAGCGTTGCTTGAAGACGCTGACGTCGATGTCGTTCACGTCTGCACCGGTAACGACACGCATGCGGAAATCACGATCGCGGCTCTGGAAGCGGGCAAGCACGTAATGTGCGAGAAACCGATGGCCAGAAGCGCCGGCGAAGCCCGCCTTATGGTGGAGGCGGCGAGCCGAAGCGGCAAGAAGCTGTCGATCAGCTACAACAACCGGTACCGGCAAGATACCCAGTATTTGTACAATCTGTGCAGGAACGGGGCGCTGGGGGACATTTATTACGCCAAAGCTCACGCCTTGCGCCGAAGAGGGGTACCGACTTGGGGCACTTTTCTGAATAAAGAGCTGCAGGGCGGGGGGCCGTTGATCGACCTTGGCACGCACGTTCTGGATATGGCGCTCTGGCTGATGGACAATTACGAACCGCACAGCGTTACCGGCAGCGCCTTCTATAAGCTCGGCAAGCGGGCCAACGCGTTCAACCCTTACGGGTCGTGGGATCCGGACAAATTCACGGTGGAAGATTCCGCCTTCGCGATGATCCGTATGAAGAACGGCGCGGTCATCTATCTGGAATCGAGCTTTGCGATCCATATGCTGCAAGAAGGCACCGGCAAAGTCACCCTGTGCGGAACGGAAGCGGGAGCCGACATGTGGAACGGCTTGACGTTGAACGGCGAACTCCCTGGAGCGCTGTATGAAAACCGGCTGGATCTGAATGGCGAGTCGGTGCCGTTCTACAATGTCGCCAAGGAAACGCCGGCCGATCTGGAGGCGCGGCTGTGGATTGAGGCGATTTTGCACGATCGCGAGCCGGTCGTGCAGCCGACCCAGGCTCTGGTTGTGCAGCAACTGCTGGATGCGATCTATGAGTCGGCGGAAACCGGCCAGACCGTTTATTTTCCCTGAGCGGGTAATAGGTGTGAGAAGGACAAATGCCGATCCAACGCAAAATTAGCCGCCCCGAGCGACCCGCCGATATCGTCGAACGTGCCGATGCGGATCGCTGTGGCGGCGGACAGCAAGTTCATGGAGCGTTGACGCATGACTTTGACGGCCGTTTGCACGAAGCTGTTGCAGGCTTTAGGTACAGGCCCGCCAAGGATAATCGCCTGCGGGTTGAGCAGGTTGACCAGGTTGGCCATGACAATCCCTAAGTAGGTCGCAGCTTGCTCAACAACCCGCAAGGCAAGTGGATCTCCTTGATCGGCGGCGGCGCCGATTTCCGGAAATTTCAGCAACTGGATATCCCTGTCGGGTTGTCCGAGCAGCGTGGACGGCTCGCCTTGCCGCAGCAAGCGGCGCGTATCCTGTTCGATCGCGGGTGCCGCTGCGAGCATCTGCAAGCAGCCGTGGTTGCCGCACAGGCACAACGGCCCGTCGGCATCAACGGTCGTATGGCCGATTTCACCGGCTCCGCCGATCGCGCCGTGGATCAGTTCGCGGTTAACATAGATGCCTGCGCCGATCCCCGTATCCACCCCGATATAAATCATATGGTCGTATTCTTTGCCCGCCCCGTATCGGCATTCGGACAACCCGCGCGCCCGGCTGCGATTGAGGACGACGGTAGACCGGCCGAGGTTCCGCTCGACCATCTCGCCGAGCTCGACGTTCTGCCAGCCGAGGACGGCCGAGCTGCGGATGAGTCCGCGGTATGTATCGACCAGGCCGGGCACTCCGAGCCCGATGACGGGAAGAATGCTTTTGTCCAGATGTTGAATAAACTGAGGGAGCGCTTCCGTCAGCGCTTGCACGGCCGCTTCCGGAACGGGGCGACTGTACGGGATTTGCAGCTTGCCCACCGTATTGCCAAGCAGGTCGAAAGCTCCCAAAATCCACATTTGATCGTTCAAATCCGCCCCGAGAATGATATGCGAGTCCGGCACCAGCTCCAGGCTGGTGGCAGGCCGCCCCCCGGTCGATTGGCGAACTTCCGTTTCGCGCACGAGCTTAAGCTCGATCAGCTCGCTGATCGCCAGCGATATCGTCGCTCGGCTCAGCTCCGTTCTCCGCATCAATTCGATCCGCGACATCGTCCCGTGCAGACGCAGCATCTGTAAGATTGCGGTTTTGCTGCCTTTCTGATCCCCTGTCCTGAGTGAATCCTGCATGTACATCTCCCATCGGCCAAATACGAAAGCCTATCAACTTTACTAAATAAAAAATAGCAAAATGCTAAGCGATTGGCAAATTGATTTTTCAACATAGTTTAAATATTGACATAAGTGAGAGGGTTGCAGTACACTTCAGTTGACACGTATTCGGAGGTGGAGCTAGTGTCCAAGCGAGTGAAGATCGGCATGATCAGTTTTGCGCATCCGCACGCGTATACTTACTTGCAAGCGCTGGAGCGGATGGCCGATGTGGAGATCGCGGGTGTAACCGACGATTCCCTGGAGAGGCGCGAGGAATTGGCAGGGAAGTTCGGCTTGTCTGTCTTTCGTCATCATTCGGACTTATTGCAGGAGGATCTGGACGCGGTGGTCGTCTGTTCGGAGAACGTCCGCCACGCTGAGCTGACAATTGAAGCGGCCCGATGCGGCAAGCACGTCCTGTGCGAGAAGCCGCTCGGCATATCCATCGAAGAGATGCAGAACATGATCGCCGAGTGCACGATGGCAGGTGTGAAGCTGATGACAGCGTTTCCGAATCGATACGTTCCGGCCGTTGTCGAAGCGCGGCAGTTGGTGCAAGGCGGGCAGATCGGCGAAGTGCTGGCAATTAAAGGGACGAACAAGGGCGCAATGCCCGGCAGCTGGTTCATTCGCAAGGAGTTGTCCGGGGGCGGGGCTATGCTGGATCACTCCGTGCACGTGATGGATCTGATGCACTGGATGCTGCAATCCGAGGTGGAGGAAGTGTATGCGGAGAATGGTACGCTGCTTCATCGGCTCGACATCGACGATGCCGGCATGGTGCATGTGAAGTTTGCGAACGGCGTCATCGCGGTCGTGGACACGAGCTGGTCGAGGGCCAAATCGTTTCCGTACGCGCGTGATTTAAGTATGGAGATTACCGGAACGCTCGGTTCGATTACGGTCGACGATACGAAAGAAGTGAACCAACTGTATCGCGACAAGGCAAGCAAAGCGGTGTGGAGCTTCTGGGGCGCGGATCGGAATTTTAGGATGGTGCGCGACTTCGTCGAAGCGGTGCGAGACGGAACTCCCGTGCCGATCACAGGAGAAGACGGGTTCAAGGCGGCGAGCGTGGCACTAGCGGCGTTCGAATCGGTGAGGACAAGGCGGCCGGTGAAGCCGTTTTATCATAATTGAATTTAGGGAGTGGGAAGTATGAAGCTTTACTGGGGAGATTTGCACAATCATTGCGGAATCAGCTACGGGTTCGGCGGCTTGGAGAATGCGTTGGAGGCGGCTAAAGGGCAGCTCGATTTTTGCGCGATCATCGGTCACGCGTCCTGGCATGACATGCCGGAGCGCAAGGCGCCGCTCGAATATTTGGTCGATTTTCATACGGAAGGGTTCGGCAAGCTGCGAAATCATTGGGATTCCGTGCGCGATACGGTCAAAAGGTTCAACCGACCGGGCGAGTTCGTAACGTTTCAAGGGTACGAGGCGCATTCGAGTGAGTTTGGCGATCACCATTTCTTGTCCCCGGATGATGATCTGCCGCTCGTCACCGGCGAATCGCCGGCAGCGATCGTGGAACAAATCAAGCCGCGCCAAGTAATCGCTGTGCCGCACCATGTCGGGTACACGAGAGGTTATCGCGGAGGCAACTGGGACAGCTTCAATGCGGCGATCAGCCCGATCGTCGAAGTGTACTCCAAGCACGGCTGCGGGATGTCCGCCCAAAGCTTGTATCCCTACTACCATGACATGGGGCCTCGCGATTCGCGCAGCTCGGTGTATGAGGCGCTGAAGCGCAAGCTGCGCTTCGGGTTTGTCGGCTCGACCGACCATCATGCGGGGTATCCGGGCTCTTACGGGGACGGGCGGTTGGCGGTGTTGGCCGATTCTCTGACACGGGAGGCGATCTGGGAGGCGATTCTTGCTCGCCGCACGTACGCGGTGACCGGCGATAAAATTGACTGCCGGTTCGCGATTAACGGGCGTCCGATGGGCAGCGAGCTTGCGGCGAAGGAGCGGAACGTGGAGCTCGGTGTAGTGGGCAGCGATCGGTTAGACAAAATCGTCGTGTACAAAAATTTGCGTCCATGGCAAGTGATCGACGGAGAGTCTTTGCCGGGTAGAACCGGTTCCACCTATAAAGTCCGGGTGGAAATGGGCTGGGGCGGCTCGAAAACCGGCTACTTGTGGGAGGCGAAGGCGAGTGTGCGTGGCGGCGAACTGGCGAGTGTGGAGACGTGCTTCCGCGGCCGCAGCGTGCTGGCGCCGTCGCCGGAGATGAAGGACGATCCGACGATGAATGCTCTGGGCAACAAGCTGGTCAGCCAGTCCGCGAGCGATGCCGTATGGTCGTGCACGACGTTCAAAAACCCGACGACTCTCCATCCGCACACCGCCGGCGTCATTCTGGAGATCAAGGGCGATGCCGGCACGGTTGTGGAAGTGACGGCGAACGGCACGACGCTGTCAGCAACGATCGGAGAGCTGCTGGAGGGGAATCGGACGACGCATCTGTTGCCGTACAATTCGGAGGCAATCGTGCTGCATCAGGCAGTGTCGGAGAGCGGGTATACGTTCAGCGGCGAATGGCGCGACGTGGCCCAGGAATCCGATTGCGATGTGTATCATGCGGAAATTCGCCAGGTGAACGGCCAATGTGCTTGGATTTCCCCGATCTATGTGCTGGCTTGAAGACGGAGGGGGTGAGAAGGATGAGTGACAACGGGATGAACAACCAACAACTGGCGTTAGCGGATCTGGAGGATGACGGAACATTCGGCTTGGCCGAATCGTTCGAAGCGAGCGTAGTGCCGGCGAATTGGCAGGCAACGGAAGGTGGCGAGCTTGCGCTGACCGGCGCGCATTACAAGCACGGGCGCCAAACGTTGCGCTGGCAATGGAGCGGCAATGCGCGGTTAATCGCCGTGGAGCCGCCTCACCTTGCGGAGGCAGGCCGCGCGCGCAACGGCGGTATCCGTCTGTGGATATACAGCGAGGCGTTGCTTCCCGGCAAG
>JAJFMO010000005.1 GCA_020697475.1 Paenibacillaceae bacterium
GCATATAGTTCCGCGCTCTTCAACAGCGCCTTACTAGGGATGCAGCCGCGATGCAGGCACGTTCCACCAAGCTCGCCCTTCTCCACGATAGCCACTTTCTTGCCCAACTGTACCGCACGAATAGCCGCCGTATATCCGCCAATTCCGCCGCCCAGGACGACGATATCATATTTTTCGTTCATAATTGGCCTCCCCGTTACGATAATGAAAAGGAATAAGATGTTTCCTATTGTACCTTTTTTGCCACTTGCATGAAAGCGGACAAAAGGTAAGATAAGGGGAGGAGGGTATACAATGAAATTAACCATATCCCGATTTATTGCCGTATTGATGCTCGTAATACCGGGATTTATCGCCACATACGGATTTCTGCTGATCAAAGATTCGCTGTTCGCCGCTTTCGATCCGCTTGCCGAGAGTTTCCCATGGGGGAAGCTAGTCTTGGGCGTCGTTTTATTTTTTGCGGGAGTCGCTTATTTGGGGGGATGGATTTTTTTTCGGGATCGCAAGAGGAACTACGTCGCGCCTAGGTTCAAAGCCAAGCGCCCCCGGCCGCCGCGGCCGAAGCAGCCGTGAGCGGTCTTCTGGACGCAAAAAGCCGGCTCGCGTCGCCGAATAAGGCGCCCAAGCCGACCTAAACGAATTCTGAAAACTACTTGCCCTGTCGAATTAACTTAGGCGCGCCAACTCCCTCCTAATCCTCCGAACTCGCCCGGCCCAACTGATCAAGCCAACGCAAGAGGGGCTGCCGTTCGATTGCCGCGGTGATCGAACGCCGTTCGGCATACCATTGCAGCACAGCAAAGCCAACGATGAATCCCCCTTGCTGCCAAGCGTTGCAGAAGAGGACAATCCATACACCCAAGGCGAACCCAAGAAAATTCGCTCCGGTGTCCCCAAGCATCCAGCGGCTGCGCACATCGCCCGGCAACAGCAATAAGCCGCCGATAACAACCGGCAGCATGAACACGGCAACAACGGCGCCGACCGCTCCATCGGCCAAGGCAAACATGGCAGTAACGGCCGTTAATGCGAAGAATGCCTTCAGTGCCCTCCCTGGCCTGAGATCGAACAAATTCATCGCGTTCGTCGATAAGCCGATCAATAGCATGGCGAATACGCCGCTGAGAACGAATTCCCCGACATAGACGACAAAACCGGCCGCGGCGACGAACGTCGACAACACTTTCCAAAGTCCGCTTGTCATCTTCTTGTACCGCAGCCAATAATTCCAATGCCCGCGCAAGCCTTTGGCCTGAGGAGTTCCGTATGCATCGTCCAGCCAACCGGCGGCGAAGACGATCGTCAAAGCCGCTGTATATATCCAGTAAAGCTTCTGGATTCCTTCGATAGCGCCAACAAAAGGAAACAGCAGAAACAGCACAAGCGCAATCCATAAAAATAACCCGACCCGGTTTGCCACTTCCCGGCCCTCATAATTTCTCCCCGTTATCCCCCATTGCCGAAGAAACTTGACGGTTAATTGCAAAGCTAAGCCGGAGCAGATCATATATGCGCCTAACCAAAGCCATCCGTCCCAGCGACCGTCCGTCCCGATCATTCCCTCGCTCCTTGCAGCCATTTGCCGAGCAACGCGGCTCCCACTTCGACGAACTGCTTCCCCCGATGGCGAAAACCCGGCCAATCTCGGCCCGTTGCGCGATGAGCGAACGGTACCGGCACTTCTAGAATGACATAGCCCCGCCTCGCCGCCTCAATCGTCAATCCAACCTCCACGCCATAACCGGCGGATAGCGGGAGCAGCCGCTCCAACGCCTCGGCACGGATGGCCCTCTGCCCAGACAACGGAGCTTGTGGCGAGAATCCGCTTAATCGGCGAATGCCGTGCTGAGCCAGTCCTTTGACCAAGCCGAACCCCGCTTGTGTCTGGGGTACGGGCAGGCTGGCGATCGTCATATCCGCTTCGCCGGCGACAACCGGACTGATTAAGCAGCCTGCATGCTCCGCAGTCGCGCCTAAATCCGCGTCCAAAAACATGGCAATATCGCCTTGGATCGCTTTAAGTCCAAGCTCGAGCGATCTCCCTTTGCCGGCATGCCGCTCAGCCTTAATAACCCGATCGGCCCATGGCCTGGCTGCAACCGCCGTTCGATCGGCGCTGGCGTCGTCGACGACGATGATTTCACATTGCCCTACGTCGACCCAGCCTTGCATGGCAAGCCGCAAGCTTTGCAGCGTGAGCGGAATGCGATCCGCCTCATTGCGAGCCGGGATAACGATCGAGACGGACGGTTTCGGCATGCTTCCACTTCCCTTCGTTCAAGGGGTATGAAATAACGTCTGGATTCCCTTGATATCGATCAGTTTCTCGCCCAATGAAAGCCGCGTCAGCAGCGTGCTGCCCATTCCTTTGCGCCCTTTTTCCAAAAAATCGATCATATTCGAACGGGTGCCGACCGCGACGATTCTTTCCGCCTTCGCTTGATCGGCGAGCCTCATCGCTACATCCTCGCTCGTACCGATCGCGGCAATCATATGTACGGTCTTGTCCAACTCGAGGCCGGCAAGCCGGGCCATACCGGGTGCGGTGCCGTCCGGGTAGGCGTGCACAATCAGTTCCGCGCCGCAGCCAAGCGCTTGGGACGACACACTGTCCATATCGCCGATGATGATCCGCGGGACGATCCCTTGCTCCAGCAGCAGGTCGGCCCCTCCATCGACAGCGATCGCCACCGGATGACGCGCGCGGATGTAATCGGAGATCGCCGCCAAATCCTGGCGACAGCCGCTCCCTCGGGCGACGATCAACGCATGCCGGCCTGCAATCTCATGAGCGACCGGCGGAAGCTCCAATTTTTGCATAATCAACGATTTCTCGGCGTCGGCGTATTGCAGCGTATTTTCAATGAATTGCTCAAGCAATTGATTGACGTTTTGCTGAGCGGATTGATAAAGTTGCAACCAATTGCGCGTTTCGAACGCTCTGCAAGGAACCGAATACCGCCCCATCCGGATCGTGTCTTCATAAATTTCCGCCATCATTCCGTTTTCGAACAGAGCGAAGGCGGATGGAGATATTTCATAAATCGGGATTTGCGCGCTAAGCAACATTAAGGAACCGCGGGACGGATATGCTCCGCTCATCGTCTGCGAAGCGTTCACGATTCCCGCTGTGCCGGAGGCGATTAAACTTTCGGCTGCCGTCTCGTCAAGATCCAGGTGATTGATCACAGCAATTTTCCCGTTCAGATTCAACCCGGCCAGCCTCTTGGTGATCGCCGAGACGACTACTTCGCCCTGAAGCAACGGTTTTTGGACAACGCCCATGAGTGTCGACAAAATCGCACCCCCTATATCCGCTCTTTGCACTCCCCCTTAGTATGAAATAAACAGGAACGAAATATGCCCATCGCGTCAGCTTCTCTGTTACTTCTCAGAGGATTCGCCAACGGCTTCCTCCACTTCCCAATGAATTTGAACATGCTCGTTGCTCCATTCCGCGATATAGACTTCAATCGCCTGTTCGATCTCCTCTTCGGACAATAACTCCAACTTGGTATCGTCGATGTCGAGAACATCGTCCAGCACTTGTTTCTGGTCTACACTTAATTTAAGCTTTACCTTCACTGTTGTCTCACCTCATTTTTGGACAAATGTGGAAACTTCAATTCCCCGCAATTCATAACTTGTGTTATACTATACATGAATTATGCTGCCTTAACGAATTATTCAAATTTTATATTGCAGGTGTTGACCTTGACTACGAACAACAACAAGAGAAGCTTTTTTCGATTGGATCTCCCCCGTCCTCTTAGCTCCACCGTAAAGATCATTCCCATGGAAGACTTCGAATATGATTCAGAAGCCATCCGCCGTATCGCCATTACGAATTTGAGTGCAAGCGGCCTGCGGTTCATTGCCCCAGCCGAGTTGCCGAAGAACGTCCAATATTTGCTGGAATTCAAATTTTTAATACTCGGCAAAGATGTGAAGCTTCTTGGGCAGATCGTTCGCAAGCACGAAGGGAACCGTCATGAATATTCGGTCAACTTGACGATCGACGACAACGAACAAAGCACATTGATCCAATTGATCAATGTGCTGACAGTGAGCATTCGTAGGAACAAGCCGATCGCCAATTGCAGCTTCTGTACGGACGAAGAAATCGCACAGTTATCCTAACGTCTTGAATCGGCGGCCCTAGGCGTCATGAAGAGCCTTGAACAGACCAGGGTCGCCCGATATCCACAATTGTATTAAACGGCGACAAGCCGTTTCTTCTCCCCAACCTTGGGGGTATCCCAATCCCCTCTGGCATGGAACTGGTTCAGCAATTGATCCAGTTGCTTGCTGATCTGAATGACTCCTTCGTCGGTCAAAGACGCTCTGCGTTCGGCAAAATCGTTCAAAACCCGACGCAATAATTCGATCCGTTGATTTAATGTCATGTCCCGATCCAAAATATCCATTACTATGCCCATGCTCCCTACAATCCATCATAATAACAACTGTTGTCATTATAAAGGATCACCGATTAAAAACTTGTAGAATCGTGTCGGGAAAATTGTGAAAGATTTGTGAATGAAGTCCCGGTTCGTTCGTTTTACTTATACATTAATATTTAGTAAATAAGCGCTGCCGCGGCAACGCTTATTCTATTGCAACTTATTAACTTCCCTCATTTCACGACACTTTATGCTCAATTCTAAGTTTGTCGGCGACCATCGCGATGAACTCGCTGTTCGTCGGTTTGGACTTGCTTATATTGACCGTGTAGCCGAACAGATGGCTGATACTGTCGATATTGCCCCGTGTCCAGGCGACTTCGATCGCGTGGCGGATCGCCCGCTCGACACGGCTTGGCGTCGTCTTGTACTTCTCGGCAACGCTCGGGTATAACGTCTTCGTAATGGCGCTTAAAATTTCGATGTTGTTATACACCATCGTAATTGCGTCCCTCAAATACTGGTAACCGCGAATATGAGCCGGGACCCCGATCTCGTGAATGATGTTTGTAATGTTGGCATCGAGATTTTTCACTTTGGACAGCGGGATAATGTTCCGCTTCGGATTTGAAGCGCCCACCATTCCTCCGGAAATCGACGATTGATTTGTGACCAATTGACGAATTCGATTCGTCAACACTTCCATATCGAACGGTTTCAATATATAGTAGCTTGCGCCAAGCTGAACCGCCTTCTGAGTAATATTCTCCTGGCCGAATGCGGTCAACATAATAATTTTCGGCATAGTCGGCAAGTTCATCTCGCGAAGTTTCTCCAATACACCCAAACCGTCCAAATGCGGCATGATAATATCCAGAATCAGCACATCCGGGGTCACACCCTGCTCGATCAACCGCAATACTTCATTGCCATTATAGGCTACTCCGGATACGGTCATGTCCTCTTGCTGGTCGATAAACTCGGAGAGCAGGTTAGTGAATTCTCGGTTGTCGTCAGCTAATACAACATCAATCTTTTGCAACGTAAATCCTCCTCATGGTTTCGAAATAAAGGGTAAAAATTTCAGTACTATACCAATTCGACACAAACCATTATATTCCTTCTGTCGAAATATTTTTTTCTTTATTTTTCTTGAAAAATATTATATAATGATAAATTCATGTTTTTTCATCATCATTCGACAAAATGCAACAAAAAAAACACCCGCGTATTTACGCTTAACGGGTGTTTTTTCTAGGCTTTACGGGGATAAATTCACGAAGCTTTGGATTCCGCTCGAGAATCGAGAATGATTCCTGAATCGCGCAGCATCCATTCGATGAAGCAACCATAGCCGCTGGTCGGGTCGTTGACAAAGACGTGGGTGACCGCACCTGCCAGCTTGCCGTTCTGAATGATTGGGCTGCCGCTCATGCCTTGTATAATTCCTCCTGTTTTCTCCAGCAACCGCGGATCTGTAATTTTGATGACCATCCCTTTGGTCGCCGGCGATTCTTGCTTGGATACATGAGTGATTTGAATATCGAACTTTTCGACCTTCTGCCCGCCAACAACGGTATAAATTTCAGCCGGACCTTCGTGCACCTCTTCGGCAAAAGCGACGGGAATCGGTGTGTTATTCAACCCGAATTCCGGAAGAGCATTCATCTTGCCGAAGATGCCGAACGGAGTATTTTTCTCGATATTGCCAAGCACTTTGCTTTCCCGAAAAATTTGCGCATGCTTCTCGCCTGGTTCGCCGTTGTGACTCTTGGCGATTGAAGTGACGTTGGAATGGACAACTTGGCCTTCTCCGACAACAATCGGGGTTTGTGTATCCATGTCGGTGATGATGTGGCCGAGAGCGCCGTATACTCCTTGATCCGGAGCGTAAAACGTCAGGGTGCCTACTCCCGCCGCGGAATCGCGGATATACAGACCAAGACGGTAAGACTTGTCGTTCTTGTCATAAACCGGGGTCAGCGGCACTTGCAATTCTTGCTTGTCCCGCACAATCGTCAAGTTCAACGGGCGATTTTCTTCGCCGGCTTTATTGACGAGATCGGCCACTTTATTTACGTCGTTGAGCTTGTGGCCATCGATCTTCACAATCAGATCACCGGTCTGAATATTCGCTTCCTCACCGGGGGAAATTCGTTTGTTCGTATCGGCATTGACCAGATGATGGCCTACGACGAGTACGCCCGCCGATTTAATTTTGACGCCAATCGTTTGTCCTCCGGGGATGACCTGCAAATCGGGTACGACGTTGACACTAACGGTTTTCAGCGGAATGGCGCCGAACAGCTTAAGCCTGATCTTGGTCGCGCCGGACTGATACGATTGCAGGGAAATCGGCTGTTGCAGATCGACTCGGAACGTTCTGCTGGCTTCCCCGTTCACCTTCAACACTTCAGGATGATCGACCGTAACCTGGGCATTTACCGGAAGCTCGAGGCTAAGTTGCTTATCCTGTCCGGAAAACATCCGCAAATGATCGGGGAAGGTGGCGAAGCATTGGAAAGGAGGGGACAAACAGATCATGCAGACAAAGAAAACAAGCATGAGACCGAACCATCTCTTTTTTCGGTTGGAACCCAACACCATCACGCTCCTTTTTCCTGCTGACTTTATTGCTCGCCAATTGCGTACCTATAAGGTAACCGCACCTCCGCCGATTTATTTGCTGTAAAGAATCCCACGAGTAGCTTATCGTTAGTTTGATTTGCGGGCTGTTGCCATCGTCAACAATTGTTGGGCGTGGGACAGAGCGGTTTCCGTCACCTCGGCGCCGCCCAACATTCGGGCCAATTCTTCACTGCGTCGCTTGTCGGATAACTTCTCCACTTGAGTCCGTGTGCGATCGCCTTCAACAACTTTGCCGATACAGAAATGCGTATCCGCCATGCTGGCCACTTGCGGTAGATGTGTGATCGAGAACACTTGGCAGGAACGTGACAACACCGCGAGTTTGTTGGCGATCGCTTCAGCCGCCCGTCCGCTCACACCGGTATCGACTTCGTCGAATACAAGCGAAGGGATACGGTCCACCTTGGCGAAGATCGCCTTGAGCGCGAGCATGATGCGCGACAATTCGCCGCCTGAAGCGGTTTTGCTTAATGAGCGCAGAGGCTCGCCGGGATTGGCAGAAATGAGGAATTCCACTTGATCCCATCCGTCCCTGCCGAATTTCCATTTCGCACCGTCGCTTTCCAATCCGTGCTCTCCGTCCGCAAGACGATCGATGCTCACCTGGAACTTCGTCTTCTCCATCTGCAAATCGCGCAGCTCATTCTCGATTTCCGTCGCCAGTTGCACGCTTGCCTGCTTCCTTGCTGTCGACAGCTTCTCAGCTAATCGGGCCAGATCGCCGGCAAGTTCTTTCATCCGTTGCTCAAGCTTGCTTACGAGCTCATCTTTGTTCTCAATCGTCTCCAGCTCCATCGTGATTCTCTGCAAGTAATCAAGGATTTCCAGGGTGCCGTTGCCGTATTTGCGCCGCAGCATGGAAAGCTCGTCCAATCTTCGTTCAATTTGTTCCAATCGTTCGGGATTAAACTCGATGCCATCCTTATAATCGCGCAGCTGGAACGAAACGTCCTCCAACTGATAGTAAGCTTCCTCCATCTGTTGAATGAGCGGCTGCAACGCCTTGCTGTCGAAGGCGCCGATGTCCTGAAGCCGTTGTTGCGCCTTGCGCAAAGAGTCAAGACCACGCCCGCCGGACAACAACTCGTAAGATTCGGCCACGTTCTGAAACAATTTTTCGGCATTCGCTAGTTTTCGCTTTTCTTCGGCCAAACATTCGTCCTCGCCGATAATTAATTTCGCAGCTGCTATTTCTTCGATTTGAAAACGGTACAAGTCCTGCATTTGTAAAGCCTGCATGCTCGTTTCGTTCAGCTCGGCCAGTTGTTTGCGCACTGCCGTGAACTCCTCGTACGTACGCGTATAATCCTGCTTGATCGCAAAGATTTCGGCTTCTCCGTAAAGATCCAGCCACTTGATATGATGATCCACTTTCAGCAGCGACTGGTGCTCATGCTGTCCGTGAATGTTGACGAGCCATTCTCCGACCTCGCGGAGCATCGTCAGATTGACCATTTGCCCGTTAATTCTCGATGTACTCTTACCGGAGACGCTGACTTCCCGGCGGATCAGCAATTGTTCGTCCTTTTCCGCGGCAATACCGAGTTGCTCGATCACTTGCCATACCGGGTGGTCTTCCTCCATCTCGAAGCAAGCTTCGATTTCCGCTTTATCACAGCCGTGCCGGACGAGTTCCGCCGAACCGCGCCCGCCGATGGCCAAGCTCAAGGCATCGATAATGATCGATTTGCCCGCGCCGGTCTCGCCCGTCAGCACCTGAAACCCCCGATCGAACATGATTTGCGCCGACTCGACGACCGCCAAATTTCGTATCGATAACGCCGCCAACATCGTTATAATCCCCCTTATTCCCCTGTATTGTTGCCGCTTCACTTCAGCTGCATCTTTATTGCCGTTTCACTCTTTCTGCATCGATTCGATTTGGTCCACGATCCGTTTGCTTTGATCTTTGGTCCGACAAATAATGAGTACCGTATCGTCGCCGCAAATCGTCCCCATCACTTCACTCCACTCCAGATTGTCGATCAACGCCCCGATCGCATTCGCTGTGCCGGGCAAAGACTTGAGGACAACGAGATTTTCCGTATAATCAATATGGAGAAAATGATCCGACAAAGCTCGCTTCAACCTCTGCACCGGGTTATATCTTTGATCGGGCGGCATGGCGTACTTATATCGGCCGTCCACGAGCGGAATTTTGGTCAGATGCAGTTCCTTGATGTCTCGGGAAACAGTTGCTTGCGTGACGGAAAATCCGGATTGTCGCAAGCTTTCCACCAGTTCTTCCTGGGTTTCGATTTCATTCGCCGTAATGATTTCGCGAATTTTTACGTGCCTTGACCCTTTCATAGCGTCTCATTCCTCACCGATTTCAAATTGGATGCGGCTGATCATGTGCTGGCCGGCATCGACATACAAAACTCCGTCCAACTCGGGAAAGAGTAAATAATACGGAAGCAAACTTTCGCGGACGGCGCTTCCGGTCAGCGGGATCGGTTTGCGCGCGCGGGCCAGCTTCACGGCGTATAGTTTGCGGTCGTGATTGGAACGAACAAAGTAATCAATATAATATCGGCTCTGCAGCTCCTGCTCGTCGTCAACCGTAATAGTCACGGGGATACGCTTCTTCCCGGACAAGACATGATAGCCGGCTTCCTCCAGCCACTCAACCGTCTCGTCAACCTCAAACTCGCCGTGCAACGGCAGCATCGCCCTATTCTTCGGCATATTTAACCAATGCCGCAGCTTCCATATGCCCCATACAACGAGCACGAGGACAATCAGCCAAACGACATACTGATCTTCGCTGCGCAATATTCCCACCTCCGGTTAAGGTGTTTCAACCCATTGCTTGGTTTGCTTCAGCACTTCCTCGACGGTTTGTAACAGCTGTCCCTGTTCGATTGAGGCAGAGCCTGCCGCATCAGCCAACCGCCAATGCACAAGAAACTCGATATTCCCTTCTCCCCCCCGAATCGGCGAGAATGTCAGCCCATGCATTCGGTAACCGATATGCTCGGCAAATTCCAGCACAGTTGTCAACACTTGCTTATGTACGGCAGAATCCCGAACGACTCCCGATTTGCCGACTTGCTCTCGCCCTGCCTCGAACTGCGGTTTGATCAAAGCCACCACTTCGCCATCGGATGCGAGGATTTGAAGCAACGGGGGCAAAATAAGGCGCAAGGAAATAAACGAGACGTCGATGGAGGCGAAATGCGGCGACGGGCCTTCGAGGGAATCGGCCGTCAGGTGGCGAAAATTGGTACGCTCCATGACACGAACCCGCGGGTCGTTGCGAATGGACCAAGCCAATTGGTTATAGCCTACGTCGACGGCATAGACGAAGGAAGCTCCAGCTCGCAGCGCGCAATCGGTAAACCCGCCGGTCGAAGCGCCGATATCGATCATGACGGCTCCGGTCAGGTCGATGGCAAATTCGCGAAGCGCTTTCTCCAATTTAAGTCCGCCTCGGCTTACATAGGGATGCGGCGCACCCTTCACTGTGATCTCCGAATTGGCATCCAGCTTCGTGCCGGCTTTCTCCCATCTTTCCCCATCAACAAAAACAAGGCCAGCCATGATGGCGGCCTTCGCTTTCTCGCGGCTTTCATAAATCCCTCGTTCCACCAACAAAACATCAATTCTCTGCTTGTCCGACGGCATGAATCCTCCTACGCGCGCTGCTTTTTGCGGGGCAGCAGTGCTTTCACCTGGGCGACCACGTTGTCGGCAGTCAGCCCAACTTCCTTGCGTTGCTCCGTCTGGCTGCCATGTTCAATGAAATAGTCGGGGATGGCCATATTATGAACCCGCATCGAATAAATACTGTGCTTGGCGTAAAATTCCAGGATGGCGCTGCCCATACCGCCAAGCTGTACCCCCTCTTCGATCGTGACCAGATCGAGCCCTTCCTTGGCCAACGCAACCAACATGGCTTCGTCGAGCGGTTTGACGAAGCGGGCGTTAATAACTCGCACCGATAAGCCCTGTTGCTGTAACATCGACGCCGCTTGCTCGGCAACTTGCACCATCGGTCCCAGTGCCAATATGGCCATCGTGTCGCCTTGGCGCACCACTTCCCACGTTCCAATCGGGATCGGGTGAAGTACCTCGTCCATCTCGACACCGATTCCGTTCGTCCGCGGATAGCGTACTGCAATCGGCCCTTCATTATAATCAAGCGCCGTCTTCATCATGTGGCGCAATTCGTTCTCGTCCTTCGGCATCATGACGACCATGTTCGGAATGCTGCGCAAGAAGGCGATATCGAACACGCCCTGGTGCGTCTCCCCATCGGCTCCGACAAAACCGGCGCGGTCGATGGCAAACATGACGTTGAGATTTTGCCGGCAAATATCGTGAACTACCTGGTCGTATGCCCGTTGCAGGAACGTCGAGTACACCGCAAATACCGGCTTCATGCCTTCCATGGCGAGCGCACCGCATAAAGTAGCGGCATGCTGTTCTGCAATGCCGACGTCGATCATCCGGCTGGGAAATCGCTGGGCAAATTTGTCGACTCCCGAGCCTTTGGGCATCGCCGGAGTTACGGCAATAATTCGCTCGTCCTGCTCAGCCATCTCAATCAGCGTGCTTTGGAACACGTCGGTATATACAGGAGGACCGACCACTTTCAACATTTGGCCGGATTCAATCTTGTACGGGTTCGCCCCATGCCAAGAATGGGAATCGGCTTCCGCCGGCAGGTACCCTTTTCCTTTGACTGTGACGACGTGCAACAAAACCGGTCCTTGCACTTTCTCCGCTTGCCGCAAAGCATCGATCATTAAACCGACGTTATGTCCGTCAACCGGCCCCAAGTACGTGAAACCCAGCTCCTCGAATAAGACGCCGGAGACGACCAAATATTTGAGGCTATCCTTCACTTTCTCAGCTGCGCGAGCAAGTGTGCCGCCGAATGAAGGAATCTTCTTCAACAAGGATTCGACTTCTTCCTTCGCCTTCAAATAGTGGCGGTCCGCGCGAATTCGGCATAAATAATTGTGTAAGGCGCCGACATTGGGCGCGATGGACATCTCGTTATCGTTGAGCACGGCGATCAAATTTTTCTTCTCATGGCCGATATGGTTCAGCGCCTCCAGCGCCATTCCTCCGGTCAAAGCGCCGTCGCCGACGATAGCCACGACTTTATGATCTTGTCCACGCAGGTCGCGCGCAAGAACCATCCCCATAGCCGCGGACAGCGACGTACTGCTATGTCCGGCTTCCCATTGATCGTGAACGCTCTCCGACCGTTTGATAAACCCACACATGCCTTTATACTTGCGCAACGTATCGAACCGGTCTTTGCGCCCGGTCAAAATTTTATGTACATAGGACTGATGTCCAACGTCAAAAATAAATTTGTCGCGAGGGCTGTTAAAGACGTAATGAAGCGCTAAAGTCAACTCAACCACACCAAGATTCGGCGCCAAGTGCCCGCCGGTGACCGAAAGCTTTTCGATTAAAAATTGGCGAATTTCATGGGCTAGTTGCTCCAGTTCGGCGATTCCGAAATGTTTGATATCTTCCGGTTGATTGACTTCATCAAGCAACACGTTAATTCCCCCGATATACTGAATTAAAAGCAAGTGGCAGCTTCCTGAGTAAACGCTGTGGCTTAGGTCCAGTAGGTTTTCCCAATCAGGACACCTCCCCGTCGCCGGGGGGGCGGTTTCCCTTCACGCCTGACTTGATGACGTCACCGCACATCAGACTGGATTACCACTCAGACCACACTATAATCCCCAGGAAGCTTCAAAGAAATTTGAACAGTCTAGGAGTTTTCCTCGACAGCCCTTGACCTTTCCTTAGCCTCTTTTGCAAGACAGATTTCATATGGCAACCGACGTACGTTCTCCTGGCCGGGAAAACAACTATCTCATCCATAATCCCTTCTGCCCCACTCAAGGCAGGCTACGCTGCACGCAAGTCAATTTAGCAAGCATGTATGAAATAGCTCCATGAATACAGGTGAGACTCGCACTTGCAGGTTCATACCCCAAGCCGTAGATTCTCCGCACGGTGGCGAACATCCACGCACTTGGGCCTCCGCGGAAGGAGGGTCAACGCCTGCATGCCATTGCAGATCGCCCTTCAACCTTAACTCCCAGCATCAGCCCCCAACTGGGCGTCGGAAGCCAACACCAGGAACTTCATCGATGTGCCCTTTGGCGAATTTTTAGGCCCGCCCTCGGAAAGGTAGACTGACTAGAATACTGCGCCACCTGCAAACTAATTCACATTATAACATACCGTAAAAAGTTTACTCAATGAAAATTCACCCCAGAGGATGTTCCAGTTCGCTATGAAAGCATTAATTCAGGAAAATCGCAAACAAAAAACCTCGCTGATCCGGATCAATGATCGCGGTTCGCGAGGTAATCGGCCAAGTCCATTAATTTCCGCGGGTCTGGCAACCGCGCGTCTCTCAACGCTTGCTTGCCCTCTTCCGTCAGTTGCGCAACCATCTGCCGACAAGCTTCTACGCCGAGAAAATACGGGTACGTCACTTTATTCTGCTGTTCGTCGCTACCGCATCGTTTACCGAGTTTCGATTCGTCGCCGACGATATCCAGCACGTCGTCTTGTATTTGGTAAGCGAGTCCGAGCTTGCGCCCATACAATTCCAACGCGGCAAGCTGCTCGTCCGATGCTTCGGCTATATGCCCTCCGGCTCGCAAGGCGAAGACGATCAAATCGCCGGTCTTGCGGGCGTGGATTGCTTCCAGCTGGTCGAGCCGGGTGACCCCTTGCTCGCCTTCCATATCGGCGGCTTGTCCGCCAACCATCCCGCGCGGTCCGGCCAACTCGGCCAACTCTGCGACGATCGCCAGCACCCTTTCGGCTGACAGCCCATAATCCCGGCAACATTGGGTCAAGCAATAGAAGGCATGAGTCAGCAGCCCGTCGCCGGCCAAGATCGCCATCGCTTCGCCGAACACTTTGTGATTGGTCGGCTTGCCGCGGCGAAAATCGTCGTCGTCCATCGCCGGCAAGTCGTCGTGGATCATCGAATACGTATGCACGAGTTCGATGGCGCACGCCGCCGGCATCGCCCGATCCAGCGACGTGCCGAACGCTTCGACGACGCTTAGCAACAGGATCGGCCGCAACCGCTTGCCCCCAGCCATTAAGGAATACTGCATCGCTTCCACCAATTTAGCGGGTACCGTCCAATCGGCGGGAAGCACGTCCTGCAAGGCCTGATCGATCCGTCCCGAAGTTTCTCGAATGTATTGGCGGATCTGCTCAAACGAGTGATCGGTCAAACCACTTCCCCCTTATCCTCCAAGCTATCGTTGAACGGTTTGCGCGTCAGCGCTCCGTCTTGTTCGATCAGCGTCTCAATCTTCCGTTCAGCCGCATCGAGCTTCTGCGAACAGACGCGGGACAGCTCCATCCCTTGCTGAAACCAATCGATCGCCTGTTCCAACGGCACGTCACCGTTCTCTAACGCGGATACGATCTGCTCCAGCCGGGCGATCGCTTCCTCAAATTTCAGTTCCCCCGTTTCCTTCGACATTGTCCCTCTCCTCCATCGACCACACGTGACAATCGACTTGACCGTCGGTGAGCCTGATTTTCAATACATCCCCGATTTGCACCTGGTTCAGCCGTTTGATCAGATTCTTGCCCTTCTCGTCGTAAACGAGGCTGTACCCACGCTGCATGATTTTCAATGGGCTTAAACTATCCAGCTGCCGGACGCTCGCTAACCATTCGTTGCGCTTTGCCTTCGCCAACACCTGCACGGATTGAGTCAGCCGGTGGACGAGCGCTTCATTCTTGCTGCGGGCCAAGGCAACTTTCTCCTGCGGATTGTGCCGGGACAGCGCTTGAATGAGCCGCGTCCAACGATCCCGAGACCGTCCCGCGATCCGTTCGGCACGGAACGTCAGTTGTTCCCGCAATCGATCGAGCCGTTCGGCTGGCTGCTGCAGAAAGTTCAGCGGGTGGACAAGCACCTTTGCGCCGGCGGCGATGCGCAGCCGTTCGCGTTTCTGGTGCATCTGGTATTGCAACCCTTGGCGCAACCGTTGATCAATCCGATGCAGCTGCTGCCGCAGCTCCAGATGATACGGAACCGCGAGCTCAGCGGCTGCCGTTGGGGTGGCTGCGCGTACGTCGGCAACGAAATCGGCGATCGTAAAATCGGTTTCGTGGCCGACGGCGGAAATCACCGGAATAGCGGAGGCATGGATGCTGCGGGCCACAATCTCCTCATTGAACGCCCACAGCTCTTCAATAGATCCGCCGCCCCGGCCGACGATTAACACGTCCGCTTCACCCAACCGATTCATCGCCTCAATCGCCCGTACGATTGAAGCCGCCGCTTGAGTCCCCTGCACCAGCACGGGATAGAGCAGAACCGAAGCAGCCGGATATCGGCGGCGAAGCGTGGTCAGAATGTCGCGCACCGCCGCTCCGGTGGGCGATGTAATGACGCCGACCGCCGTCGGATACGGAGGAAGCGGACGTTTACGCGCCTTCTCGAACAGTCCTTCCGCCTCGAGCTTCTGTTTCAGCTGCTCATACGCCAAGTACAAGCTGCCGATTCCGTCGGGCTGCATCTGCGAGACGTAAAATTGGTACTGGCCATCCCGATCATAGACGGACACCGCTCCTCGGGCAAGCACTTTCGTTCCGTCCCTCGGCATGAAGACGAGCCGCTGGCTTGACTTAGCGAACATGACGCATTTGATCCGCCCATCCGCATCCTTGAGCGTAAAATACAAGTGTCCACTGGAATGGCGGGTGAAGTTGGAAATCTCCCCGCGTACCCAGACGTCCTGAAGCAAGGCGTCGCCTTCAAGCTTCATTTTGATGTACCGGGTAATGTCCTTTACCGAAAAAATCGTGTCCTGCTTCATGAACCGACCGGGATACGCCAAGCTTTCTTCGCCGAATTGACCGTATTGCGCAGCAACATCGTTATCGTCATCGGGCCGACACAGCCTGGAACCGGAGTCACTTGTCCGGCAACTTGCAGCACATCGTCGAAATCGACGTCGCCTGCCAGCTTGCCGTCTTCCATCCGGTTCATTCCGACGTCGATGACGATCGCCCCAGGCTTGACATAGTCGCGGTTGACCATTCTCCCGCGGCCGATCGCCACCGCCAAAATATCGGCTTGCCGGGCGATTTCCTTGATGTTCGGCGTCTTCGAATGGCATACCGTCACCGTAGCGTTCTCGCGCAACAGCAAAAGCGCCAACGGCTTGCCGACGATGTTGCTGCGGCCGATCACAACGGCGTGTTTGCCGGCGATCTGTGCGCCAATCCGCTTCAGCACTTCGATGATTCCGGCCGGAGTGCAAGGAAGCACGTCACCTTTGCCGATCATCAGGTTGCCGACGTTGACCGGATGGAAGCAGTCGACGTCCTTGTCCACGGAAATCGCATCGATTACCGAGACTTCGTTAATATGCTTTGGCAGCGGAAGTTGAACGAGAATTCCGTGAATTCGCTCATCTCGGTTAAGCTTGTCCAACAACTGCAACACTTCAGCCTCGCTCGTCGAATCAGGCAGTCGATGGACTTCAGAGTAAATCCCCGCATCCTCGCAAGCCTTGGCCTTATTGCGAACATAAACCGCCGATGCCGGATCGTCTCCGACCAGAATGACCGCCAGCCCGGGCCGCAGGTCTTGAGCGATCAGCCCGTCCACTTCCTTCTTAATTTCCGCGCGGATCGTCGCCACGATTTCTTTTCCATTGATCGTTTGTCCCGACATGGTTGTATTCCTCCTAGCTTGGTTTACTGATGCCCGCCCTCTGCTTGATTTGGTCTAATTCCACAATCATCTTTCCGAGGACGCCGTTGACGAACCGACCGGAATCTTCCGTTCCGAAATGCTTGGCCAGCTCGATCGCTTCGTTCACTACCACTTTGGCTGGAACGTCATCGCAATAAATCATTTCGTAGACGGCTAGCCGCAGTACCTCTTTATCTACCCGCGACAGCCTGTCCATCTGCCAGCCTTTCAAATAATCGACCAACAACCGGTCGATCTCTTCCTTATGCAGCTCAGTACCTCGCACCAATTCGCGAATAAATCCGTCGGTCAACTGCTCACCTTCGACGGCCAGATTCGCCTCGTTGTCATTCTGCGCTTCGTGCAACGCCATGTCGATCGCCGCATCCGCGGTCGTCGCATTCATGGTCATATGATACAAGCTTTGCAGGGCAAGCTCCCTTGCCAATCTGCGTTTCATAAACTCCACCCCCTACTCCAGACATAAAATTACCCCACAAAGTGGAGTCGTGCTTCGAAGCCCTATCTGATACTTTGCTTAGGACCCCGAGACACAAAAATTACCCCACAAAGTGGAGCCATGCTTCGAAGCCCAATCAGGTACATTGCGGGGGCCTCGAAACCAAAAAAATCCATGGAAGATCCAAGGATTATGGTTAGCGAAATAGACTCCATCGATCCATCAGCCAGCGCCACAGCTCGACTGCGGACGGCCATTCTTGTTTCAAATCGGACTTGCTTCCGATCAGAAAGCATATCATGACAATAAAAGCGACGATCAACATGTCCCAGAAGCCACTGAATAAATAGATCAGACCCAAAAAAACGCCTACCGCACTGCCGACAATTCTCCCTTTGTACCGGGCCCAAGCTTCCGTCCACATGAGCAGCCCACCTCTATTCCACTCTGCTCTTGAAGGTGACTTGCGATGGCGCAACGTTGGCGACGAACACCGATACGACCGCAACGGGAATTCCCGTAATCTCTTCAATGTACGATTTTACGGACGCTTGAATCTCTTCGGTCATGGCCGGAATCGGGCTCTCCCCGTCGACGATCATCCGAATAATGACTTCCAAGCCCGCGCTGCTGACCTTGACCCGCGATTTCAATTCCTTGACTCCGCGAATCCGGTTGGCCGCCCTTAAAGACAAATTCTCCACAGTGTCCAGCGAAATTCGAATATCTCCATAATCAGTGCGCTGGTCGATCGACGGGGTCTGCCCGCGGCCTCGACGCACGGAAAGATAGAAAAATCGGACGCTGATCAGGAGCAGAACAAGAGAGCAGGCGATCCAGGTATACTGCATCGCCGAATTCCGATACATATACTGAAGCTGTTCGCCGGCTTCCTTGTCAGTAATTCCGCCGAAAGCGAGCATAAGCGCATAGACGCTCACCACGATGATCGCCAACGAATAGATGAACAGCAACAGCCTGTCTGCGACTTTAGCCACGGTGCCGACTAGCCCCCCAACATTACTTCACCCGCATTATAGCAGGTTCCTCTTCTTCCGGCTTCTCGGCCGCCTTGAAATGGACGTCGTGAATGTGTACATTGACTTCAACTACACGCAATCCCGTCATCGTCTCAATCGCTTGCTTAACATTCTGCTGGATGGCTCCGGCGACTTCCGGCAACCGGTAACCGTATTCTATAATAATGGAAACATCGACCGCTGCCTCGCGCTGGCCGACATCCACCTTTACGCCTTTGGACAAATTTTTCCGACCGAGAAGCTCGGCGAATCCGCCTGCAAGTCCTCCGCTCATGCCCGCTACGCCTTGAACTTCAATCGTAGCCAGCCCGGCAATAATCTCGATGACTTCCGGGGCGATCTGAATGTTCCCCAAATCCGTCTTCTCATAATCCGGAATTAAAGTACTCATGACGAACACCTCTTTCTCGTTCAAAATTGGATAGGCTTGCCACACTTAATTAATATAGCACTTCGCTGAAAATATGACAAATTCCTAGGAGTTCGGGTCGTTCACGTCATGCTCTTCGAGGAACTTGATGTCGAAGCTGCCGTCAATGAATTTGCTGTGCTCGAGCAATTTCAGATGAAACGGAATCGTCGTATGGATGCCTTCAATGGAAAACTCGCTGAGCGCCCGCTTCATTCTGGCGATCGCCGTCTCCCTCGTGTCGCCCCATACGATCAGCTTGGCGATCATCGAATCGTAATGCGGAGTAATCGTGTAGCCGGGATATGCGGCGCTGTCGACGCGCACTCCGAATCCGCCCGGCGGCAAGTAGAACGAGATGTTGCCGGGACTCGGCATGAAATTGCGGTCCGGATCTTCGGCGTTGATCCGGCATTCGATCGCCCAACCGTCCAGACGGACGTCTTCCTGACGGAACGACAACGACTCCCCTTCGGCGATCAAGATCATTTCACGAATCAGATCGATGCCGGTGATCATCTCGGTGACCGGGTGCTCCACCTGTATACGGGTGTTCATCTCCATAAAATAAAACTTGCCGTCGAGCCCCAGCAGAAACTCGAGCGTGCCGGCGCCGGAGTAATTGACCGCGCGCGCCGCGCGAACGGCAGCTTCGCCCATCTGCTTCCGCAACTCAGGTGTCAGAATCGGGCAAGGCGCTTCCTCGACCAGCTTCTGCCTGCGTCGCTGCACCGAGCAATCCCGCTCGCCCAAGTAGGCGACATTGCCGTAATTGTCTGCAATAATTTGAATCTCCACGTGCTTCATGCCGGTTAAATATTTCTCCAAATACACGCCGGAGTTGCCGAAATTCAGCTGAGCTTCCTGCTGCGCAAGCGAGATCAGGTTGACGAGCATCTCTTCGTTGTCGGCGATGCGAATGCCTTTGCCTCCACCGCCGGCCGTAGCCTTGATAATAATCGGGTAGCCAATATCTCTGCCAATGGCGAGCGCATCCTCAATCGTATCCACGAGGCCGACCGATCCGGGGATAACCGGCACTCCCGCTTCGCGCATCGTCTGTTTGGCCATCGACTTATCGCCCATCTTGTCGATTGCCTCCGGAGAAGGCCCGATGAACGTGATGCCGCAAGTGTCGCAAATTTCCGCAAAATCGGCGTTCTCCGACAAAAATCCGTAGCCTGGATGAATGGCGTCGACCTCGGTCAAAGTGGCGACGCTCATGATGTTGGTCATATTCAAATAGCTGTCCTTAGATAGCGTAGATCCGATGCAATAAGCTTCATCGGCAAGCCGAACGTGCAACGAATGGCGATCGGCCTCGGAATAAACCGCTACCGAAGCGATGCCCAATTCCCTGCAGGCGCGGATAACACGCACGGCGATTTCGCCGCGGTTGGCAACTAATATTTTCTGAAACTTCATCTGTGCTCCTACTCCTCCCAATCAAGCCGAAAACGCCATATGCGGTAAATAACCCCACAAAGTGGGGCCTTGCTTCGAAGCGGATTCAGGTACTTTGCGGGGACCCCGGATCTAATAAATTCTCTATAGGTAATAATTGCATCTAAAGCGGTTTTACCAGGAACAGCGGTTGCCCGTATTCGACCAATTGGCCGTTGTCCACCAGAATCTCCACAACTTCTCCGGAAACTTCGGCTTCGATCTCGTTCATCAGCTTCATCGCCTCGATGATGCAGACAACCGAACGAGGGTTCACCTTGTCGCCCACATTCACGAAAGGCGCGGCTCCCGGGGCGTTGGCATGATAGAATGTGCCGACCATCGGCGAGACGATCGGAACGAGGTTGCTCGCAGCCGGCGCTTCCGGTTCGACAGCCGGCGCAGGCGCTGCGTGGGTAACGGATGCGGCTGCATGCGGCGCAGGATGCGCAGGAATCGCGTGCACAGGGTGAAGATGTTGGGCCGGAGCCGACTGGACGAGCACCGTTTCCGTATTCTTCTGTTTGCGGATAACCAGCCGGGAACCTTCATTCTCTATTTCAAGCTCTTGTACCGAGATTTGATCGACCAATTTAAGCAATTCCTTGATTTCACTCAGCTTGAACATGTATGGTGTTCACTCCCCAACGATTTATGAGCGTAGTACGACTTTTGTATTATAACCATAATCGCTGGAAATGGAAAGAGTCCGTCGCCCGGACTCTCCCCATCGCCCTTTGGCGTAAGGTGCCTTTTTCACGCCGATGGATGAACTCACGGGACGTATTGCACTGAAACGTCAGACGCGGAAACATTCAAATCGTTGATCGCCCGATCGATGATGCTGACCGCCTGGCTCCGTTCAAGCTTGTCGCTCTGTACGATGATTTTCCATTGGTCGTTGTCTTGCTGTGAGACGAAGGCGTTCGGGAAATCTTTGGTCAGCGACTCTTCCAGTCCCGTCACTTTGGCTTGCTGGTCTTCGATTTTCCGCAGGTCGGCGTACGCTTTGCTGACAGCGTCGGTATTTTGCTTGGAATCGGTAATGATTTGCATCAATTGCTCGGTTTGCTTGGACAAATTGTCGCTGCGCTTCAATTGCTCGGAGGCGAAGAAGCCGCTTCCGGATGTGGCGTTCGCTTGCATCTCTTGCAGCACTTGAGCATCGGTCTTCACTGCCGTCTGTTGATCTGAAGCAGCTTTGGAAGTCTGTTGTTCGGCTGCGTTCTGTCCGGTTGCAGCCGACTTC